>NZ_JAUBUG010000133.1:0-6648 GCF_036705345.1 Microcoleus sp. B3-D2 | reverse complement strand
GAGCAGTTTGATTGTTTACGAGATGCCATTGAAGATGTCTTACGTCAAGCGTCCTAACTGCCTTGGCGACTGCTATAATTATTCAATTGTTTATCTACAATCTAAATTATTTCAGACAAAAGTTGAGCATTTTCTAGATCTCACACCCTAATTGGGTCGTGAGGAAGATATTATTTCAGGCGTCCCCTGTGCAGCTAACTAAAAAAAATAGCTCGCTCCTTCAACTGTAAGCCCTCTAAGCTTTTTAAAACAGTTGAAAAAAATGTCCAAAGTAGTGAAATCTCAAATCTAAAATCATGTAATTTAAAATACTCTAATCTGTCATCTGTCATTAGATATACTTAGCCAAATATAAAACTTATGAGAGCAACTTGCCGTCTTCTCTCAATGTTACAAAATATTAAAATAAATCACAACGTGAAACCAAATTCAAATCGCCAAAAAGCCTTAATGTAAAAAAATTTATGTAAACTTATGAAAGTTAATTAAAGTAAATGTAAAGATATCCGTGGAAATACGGAAATTGATAGATATAATAGGTGGTACAGACGTGGATCTATTGCGATGATTTGAATAAGGCTGTGAATACTATGCGTACTTTGATTCAGCTCACAACAACGGCAACCCTGGCGGCCTGCCTGCAAGTGAATATAGTCGGCACCGCAAATGCGGCTCGACTTGCCAGCAACTCAACTAGCAATTTCACAAAAGCCCGTAGCGCGGGCGAGATCCCGAGGCCATCGACCCCGAGAGTTTTGACAGTTGCACAAACCTCTAGGTTTCCCGATTACCCAAAAGAATACGAACCAGACCCGAACGGCAACCCCAAAAGTGACGGTACGGGGACGCGCTGACCCCAAATTTTCAATAAATTTTCAATCTTCTATTCGCGGAGATTTGTACCAATTCGATTGGTTAATTAAAGTATGGCTGCACCAATCCGGATCGGTGAGGGGATAGTCCACTCGGTAATGACCGCCACGGCTTTCAGTGCGAAACGCAGCACTTTTGACAATTAAATAGCCGATATCCAATAAATTCCCCACTTCTCCCCAATTTCGCAAAATCGAGCTATTCTCCGCCTCAGCAGGGGAAAAATCAATAATTTGTCCGGGCCGTAAATTATCAAGCGTTTGACTCAAAGGCAAGGAAGCAAATTCTTGCCGCCAAATCTCAAGTTGGACGATCGCACTTTCCAAATCCCGTTGTCCCCGGCAAATTCCCGCACTCTGCCACACCAAGTTCGGCAATTCGACCCGCAACTTTTCGATCGCCTCAATGTCCTTTTCAGAAATCGATTTTTCCAAGATCTCCACCGCCTCGAACTGATCGGCCAATGCCTCGGGCGTTCCACCTTCTAGCTGCAAAAGTCCCATCTGCGCCCCAAAAACCAGACATTCCAGCAGCGAATTGCTCGCCAACCGATTAGCGCCGTGTACCCCCGTGCTCGCAGTTTCTCCCACCGCGTACAAACCCGGAATCGAAGTTTGGTTAAACTTGTCAGCGACAATCCCTCCCATCCAGTAATGGGCTGCGGGTGTCACCGGCACCGGTTCGGAAAAAATATCAATTCCCCAATCAGCGCACACTTGAATAATATTGGGAAACCTGTAGCGCAGTCGATCGACCGCAATCGGCCGCAAATCCAGCCAAACATGAGGTTCCCCCGTCTTTTGCAAGTGGCGGAAAATAGCACGGCTGACAACATCCCGAGGCGCGAGTTCCCCGCTGGGGTGAGAGTCAAAAGCAAAGCGATATCCCTTACTGTCAACCAAATGAGCTCCTTCTCCCCGCACCGCCTCGCTAATGAGAAACCGAGGCGCGCCCGCTGTGCTCAGCGCCGTCGGGTGAAACTGCACAAATTCTAAGTCTCGCAGCAGCGCCCCGGCGCGCCACGCAATTGCCACCCCGTCCCCGGTACTTACCGACGGATTGGTCGTTTGAGCAAAAACCTGTCCGCCACCGCCTGTCGCCAGCACCACGGCTTTGGCCTGCAGCCACTTGACTTGTGAGCCACAAATCGAGCTAATCCCCTGGCAGCGCCCGGTTTCGTCTAGCCACAGACTCAAAGCAAAGGCAGGAGATACGAGTTGAATGTTTTTGCGGCTCAATACTTTTGCTGTCAGCGTACCGATCACGGCTTTGCCCGTAGTGTCGGCGGCGTGGAGAACTCGGCGGCGGGAGTGGGCTGCTTCTAGGGTGAGGGCTAAATCTGGGCCGGTGCGATCGAATGCAACGCCCATTTTCACTAGGGAGTCAATGCAGGCTGAAGCTTCCTCAACTAAAAATTTCACCGCATCCAAATCGCAAAGACCGGCTCCTGCAGCCAGTGTATCCTGAATGTGCAGTGCTGCCGAATCTTCAGGGGCGATCACTGCGGCAATCCCTCCTTGAGCCCAATCGCTGGCAGAAACAGGTAGGGTATTTTTATTGATCAAGCCCACGTGCAAATGCTCTGGCAGGCAAAGTGCTGTGTACAAACCCGCCGCGCCAGCACCTATTACCAATACGTCAAATTTGTCAGTCATAAGTCTGCCGCCAGTCAATTTTAGATTTTAGATTTTAGATTTTAGATTTTAGAATTGAGTCTACAGATGAATCTGGGGACTTGAACTAATGTCAGTCGATCGAGCTTATATTTTAGATTTTAGATTAAAGAATTGAGTCTACAGAGGAATCTGGGGAACCCGCTTATTTCAATCTAGGGAATTTTTGCAGGCTTTTGCCCAATGGTGGTTGAAAGTAAGTCTCCAGAAATTAAAGGCAGAAGTCATCAGCCTATAGAAAAAAAATCTTTTCTTTCTGCCGAATGCTTCTGCCCAATGACTTCTGCCTTCAAATGAGACCCGCTGCTACCTAGTCGTAGAGACCATTATTCAACCGGTTGTCTCCTTCAATAAAGACTGATTCAACATCAGTTACGGTGAATTTGTCCATGTTAGCTTGCAGCACTTTTTTCTGAGCATCCGTCAAGTCTGAAATATTGAGTACGTCCTCAACATTTTCGTAAGGAGCATTCTTAATAATTAGTCGAGCTAAAGTGGGATACAACCCTCGAAATTCCCGAAAGTCCCGGACGGCGCTGTTGTTCAAATCAAGTTTTTTGCCGTATTCTGTGGCAAGCTTCTCATCGGCGCGATTGGTTCTAGCCGGAGCTTCAACAGCTAGGAGCGAGGATGATGGCAAGACGATACGGCTTAATGACGCCGCGATCGCGCTTTGGTCTCCAGCCCATGCAAAGCAGCCCAGCACTAAGCCCAATACTGCCAATAGACGACCCAATCGTTTCATGAAGTTTTGTCTCCCAATTTCATACACAGCATTTATGTAGAGACTACCATTTTGCTTATGCAGTTTTTCAGATAAATCCGCAATAGGTAGAGGGCTTTTATAAACTTTACATTTTGGTATTGACAACGCAGACGATATATGATATTAACTGACTTTTAAGCATCCCAGGCCAGTTTATAAAAGGCACTCCAAATTAAAAACTCGGACTGCCATTTTAAAGGGTTAATTTTTGCCCTGCACGCAATTTTCTAGCTATCGCGAACTCTTTCCTTTCGTTTTGAGAAAAGCGTTCAAGTCAGCATAAGTACCAGCGTAAGTCAGGCTGGGAGTGTCGTAACCCTTCAAAGCCACGGTGTGTGGCTCGAAAGCGCCCTCGGCCCCCAATTGCGTCAGGTATTGGTAGGTCGTTGCTCCCACAGCGATATCCTTGCCAAGTTGCTTGGTGCAAGACTCGAGGCGAAATGCTGCGTTTACAGTATCTCCCAAGGCGGTGTAGTCCGATCGGTCGCTGCTGCCAGAATTTCCCACCATTGCATAACCGGTATTGATTCCGGCCCCGACTCGCAAAGGAAAAGGTAGGGGGTAACGGCTGCTGAGTTCGTCTGTTGCCTTGTGCAGTTCGCTCAAAGCTTGGCAAATCCGCATCATTTCCTCGCTGCTGACACCGCTGGTTTTGTGGAACCAGACTGCCATGATGGCATCACCGATGTATTTGTCCACCCAACTGCCGTGTTCGCGAATGATCTGTCCTGCTTTGCGGAACCAATTGCCGATGACTTCCGAGAGGAGGGTTTCGTCTAGCTGCCTAGTCAAAACTGTAAAGTCTCGGATGTCCATTACCATGACGCTAATCAGGCTGCGTACCGTCAAAGTCGCCGTAAAATCTTCAGAGTCTGTATCGTGTATTGGATCGTGCCGATGGCCCGCGGTTGGGTTGTAGAAGTCCAATTCGGTTTGACCGAAAATAATCCGATCGCCATTTCGGAGAGTGACAGGAATACTGACCCGCCGCCCGTTGACAAAGGAACCATTGCGGCTGCCCAAGTCGATCAGGTAGAACTCTCCTGTCTCCATTTGCTGTAACATCGCGTGATTACGGGAAATCCAGCGATCTGTCAGTACAAAATTATTGTCATCGCTCCGCCCTACTGTCCAGCAATTGCTGCCGGAGAGCGGCAAGTAGCGATTGCCGCCTTCTGTGCGAAGTACCATATGTGGATTGGGTTGCACTCGTCACAACAGTCCTAGAAACGACACAAAATTAACCGATTTGAGATTTGAGACTTCAGATGTTAGATTTTTTAGTCCATCGTCGATGCACCTAGCCCCTGCAGGATTTGTGAACCATAAATTCGATCGAGCGAGCGAAGGTATTTATGATTCGATCTACAAAAGCAGCCAGTAAAAACATACTGTCTACCAAGATTGTACCTGATAATACTGCCTGCCCCGGAGCGGAGACAACTTTTATTTATTTTGATGGACCAGAAAAAACTGGGAAAATGGCTCTCTGGCTAGCCAGCTACCCTGTACCCACAAGTCCAAAATCTTTCAACACAATTCCTGAAACCCAAGTTTTGCATGAATCTCAGAAAGGAAGCTTATTTTCCTGAATTTTAAGTTATTGATTCGGCAAAACGAGAAATCAAGATTCTAGGAAACAGGGTTTCTACAATATGGGTCAGCGAGCAAATTGTCTGTACACGGTAGAGCTAGGCGCGGGTAGGGGGTGTGAGCTGGTATGCAGATCGAGAATTCTGTGAACTACCAACACCAACCACGGCTCCCTATGGTGTAGGCTTCCAATTTCAATCGGAACAGCCGATCGTACCGAAGATTTCCTTGCCAACATCAGATTTACATTCCGTCCATGGGCAGTAGTGGTAGTTCCCAACGCTAAGAATCCAAGCCCTTCATCGCCAATAATGATAGCAGAATTCACATCTCTATCGTGCTTAGTTTTGCAGTTGGAACAAGTCCAGCTACGCACTTCCAACGCAAGGCTACCCACCTGATTCAGACCTACGTGGCAACTCTTACTCTATGGCGCAAAAAACCGACCCAGGTCTAGGTAAATTTTACCGTCTCTTTCAGCCTTGTATTTCAACGTTATGGTCAATTTAGACCATCCGCAATTCCTAATTTGTTTGGCTAGGCAATGATTTTTTACCATATTATTAACTGCCACATTTTCCACAAAGATAACTTGTTTTTTTTGCCCCAACTTGGGAGATGGTTTTTTCTGGAAGTTTTCACTATTGTTTGCCATATTTTCGTGAGACATTGCCACTATACGAGCTTTATGGTGACAATTTAACCTTAATGTTTGCGAAATATTTTATGCTACTTACGGTTTATATTTTGAGATATTGTGGTTGATTGTAGCAAAAACAATCTCTAGGTTTCCTAGAAAAGTGAGGAAATTATCACCAACAATTTGTACTTTTTGTGGGTACTGAATTGATTGTCATGCGTTGACTAGAACTTCGGGAAAGATGCCCGTCCTTCAAAGAAGTTGATGAATGCTCTGCATAGGTTTAGTGAACTCAAATGATGCAGTTTTGGGTGACAGGGCAATCGCATCTGGTAAATAGCACTTTATGAAGCAAAACTGAGCTAGCGGGGTAACAAGCAAGCTAGAAAACTTACCAGGCAATGGTTTAAGGGAACCCTGCTTATTTAATCTGCTTAGTAACGCCAGCAAATTTACAAAAAAAGGTCAAATTACTATTAATGTATAAAAGAAATATAGAAAATCTTGAAGAGCCGATGGGGAAGAACAGGAATCAGCCATTCCGTATATTTTATTTAAGATAAGTGATACTGGCCTTGGCATAGATCCAGAACGAATGGGAAAATTGTTCCAACCATTCACCCAGGCTGATGCTTCAACTACACGAAAGTATGGGGGTACTGGATTAGGGTTAGCAATTACTAGAAATTTGTCTCGGATTATGGGTGGCGACACCTTAGTTGAAAGCGAGATTGGTAAGGGGTATAATTTTACTATTATACTGCCAGCAGTAGTGAGGATTACCAAGTAAAACCCTTGCTCATAATTGCAGTGGAAAAAACAATTGTTAGAAAAATGCGTACTTTACATCCCCCCCATTATTATGAGCATCAGCGATTTTTAATAAATCTGGCAAAACAGCAATAAGCTGTGGCGTGTCAACGTCTATCCCAGCAGAAAGGTTTTGAATAAATTTAATTTTATAGCAGGCTCCGAATCGGACGGATTAAGGTTTTTTGTTCTGAGATTAACTGTTGGTAAGGAGGGTATTGGAGTTTAGACTAAGCAGGTCAAAAAGTGCGCTCGCTGTGAGACTAGCGAACAGTTCTCAAGAACGGCAATGG
>NZ_JAUBUG010000132.1:0-6802 GCF_036705345.1 Microcoleus sp. B3-D2 | reverse complement strand
GCCACTTTTATCAACGGGGGATGAGGGTTGTAACTCAGATTAGGCCTAGCTCTTAGCTCTCTTTGTCACCCCCCCAGATTGCTATCACTTTTTTAGTCATGAACCTTTGTACCTGGTGGCGCCGGGTTTTTTATGTATTTTTATGTCGAGCGGCTCAAACAATGCCTGTTTTTGGACTTAACATAATTTGCCCTTATAATTCACTCAAAATAAGGCAGGAAAAACTCATCTTTAACTCTGTTTGAATATATCGATCACTCCCGATCGCCAGAAAGCGATCGATTATTCAGCAAGCCCTAAATATGCAAATCATACAAACCAGTATCAACAAAGCTGCGGGATTTTCAAGTTTTTTTTTCATAGCCTGATTAAGCAACGCCATAATTCGTTGATTGTCGTGCAGACTAGGGTGAAGAATTATGTAACGAGAGGACGCCGACTACCCCTGCCGCAAAAGCTTAAACTATATGTTAAGGATGAAAAATAGTCAGCGTTCGCCGTCATCTTCATACTACTGAAAAAATACTTAATGGGGCGATGGGCAGGAGTGAGTTTTTATTTTCAAGTAATAAGATAGCGCTTCTCAATTGAGTGCAATACTGTACGCCCAATTAAATATTCCCTGGTTTGAGCCAGCCAAAAACTTCGCCTAAAGTTAACTGCATTTCCGGCATAAATTGGGGCATCGGAAGTATATCTGTTGGTTCTTGCAATGAAATTGGCTGCTGCCTTGCGGGATAGGCTAAAATGTTTTTTTCATCGGGATCGAGCAACCAACCCATCTGACAACCGGCGTTCAAACAGTGCAAAATATTGTTTGTGACTTTGGTTTGGCTTTGGGCTGGGGACAAAATTTCTATTGTCCAGTCTGGGTGAGCATTAAATGTATTGGCAATTTCGCCGTCAGCGTCTAGGGGAATGCGATTCCAAACAAAAATAGCCACATCCGGAACAATGGAACGTCCGCCAAAAGTGCAGCGAAGTTCTGGAAATGCCCAAGCAATCCGCTGAGGTTTGCCCGCTGCATTAACCGTCGTGATGAGTTCTCCCTGAATTGTGCTGTGTTTTCCTTGCGGGATAGGTTTTTGTACGATCGCACCTTTGATGTATTCGCTAGCGGGTTGGGTTTCTGGGAGTTGCAAAAACTCGTCCAGGCTGATATTTTTTTGAAGTGCTTGTACCATATAGCGCTCGCCCGTTTGAAGTGTGTTCCGGTAACAGTTCCAGTATATTTGAAGTTTCGAGCGCTTTGGTGAAACAATCGCTCTCAAAAGACTCTAAACTGTACCTAGCCCGCTCAGCAGTTTCCCGAGCCCGGGATCGATCGAGTTGCTTGAGGCAGAAGTTGCCACTGCGGGCGTCAGTCCCATCTGTAACTGCGATTCGTAGCATTCTTTCATCTAACTACTGACTGCTAACTAAGGACTAATAACTTCTTCCTATGTCAAAAAAAATAATTAATGCGATCAAATCGACTGGTATTTTAGGGGCGATCGCCTCTTTGACTGTTTTGTTATTCGGCGGTTGGAGCGGCACCGTGATCGGCTGGCTGATGGGTACGGCGGCGGGCTTTATTAGCTGTCGGGAGCAGAAGGTTTACAGCCCGAAAATGGGTGCGACTATCGGCAGTTTAGCGGGATTGGGATTGGGAGTTTGGCTGTTAGTTGCGAGTGTGTTAGAAGGGGTTTTGATTAGACCTTTGTCTGGTCAATCTGCTGTGGCTTTGCCGACGACGCTGCTGTACGGGATTTGCAGTTTGACGATCGCAATTTTGACAGCTACGTTAATGGGTGCTTTGCAGGGTTTGCAGGGAGAACGCCAGCGGCTGGCAACTCTGGTGACATTAGCTTTTATTCTAATTCTGTTTCCGTTTATCGATATTCAGGCTCAGACTGGGTGGATTGCTACTGTAGTACAGATTCAAATCTTTATTATGTTGGCGCTGGGTTTGAATATTACTGTGGGTTTTGCGGGTTTGTTGGATTTGGGATATGCGGCGTTTTTTGCGATCGGCGCTTATACGACGGCTTTGCTATCTTCTGGGCAGTTAAATATTGCTTGGAACTTTTGGGTGGTACTGCCGATCGCGGCCGGTGTAGCTGCGATCGCGGGCGTAATCCTGGGTATTCCGACACTGCGGCTCAAGGGCGATTATTTGGCGATTGTTACCCTCGGTTTTGGCGAAATTATCCCGGTTGTGTTTAGGAATTTAACGGCGATTCGGATTGACGAACCAGTGTCGAAGATTGTTGCTTCCCTGTTGGGCAAACCCGAGTTGGTGCTGTGTCTGGTTGGGTGCGATCGACCTTTTAACCTCACCGGCGGCGAAGCGGGAATAAACCCGATCGGGCGTCCATCTCTCCCCATCGTCGGCACTTTCAGCACCGGCAACTACTTTCCCTGGTACTACCTAATTTTACTGCTAGTTGTCTTCGCTTACTTCATGATTTCGCGGCTGCGAGATTCCCGCTTGGGCAGGGCGTGGAATGCCATGCGCGAAGATGAATTAGCGGCTAGTGCGATGGGGATTAACCTAGTCAAAACTAAACTTTCGGCTTTTGCGATGGGAGCGACGTTTTCGGGCTTTGCAGGCGCGTTTTACGCCGCCTATATCAGCGCGATTTTTCCCAGCGTTTTCGATTTCTCGGTGTCGGTAATCATCCTGTGTATGGTGATTTTAGGCGGTTTGGGCAACATGACCGGGGTGATTTTGGGCGCGATCATTATCATGTCTGCCGATCGACTTTATCTGCCACAATTAGCGCAAGTCCTCAAGGGTTTTCTGAATACTTTTGTACTCCCCAGGATTGCAATTCCCCCGTTGCGAGAGTTTCTGGCCACCAGTTTAGACCCGATTCAAATGCGCTTATTTCTATTCGGCCTAACTCTTGTTGTCATGATGCTCGTGCGGCCGGAGGGACTGATTCCTGATAAAATACACCAAGCTGAACTGCATTCTGATGGTGAAGCGAGCAATGAGTCTTTAGCAGATGCGAGAAGTCAATAAGTAGGTAAGGGCAACAACCATAGTATTTTGTAGGCGGGTTTAGCTAAGAATCTAGGATGCAAGGGAGTTTATGAGTTTCAAACTCCCCTCCCCATCTAATGTTTATTTGTAACCAACTACTTAGTAAGGGTGAAAGATTAGCCATGAAAAATGTTACTGGTACTGCTTTTATCGTTGCGGAATTTAGAGCAGAAGAGAATGAAGAGGCGATTCCTCTCTATACTGATCATGTAGTAAAAATCTGGCTGAATGAGGCAACAAAAAAAATAGCTAGCCACATAGCTCAAAGCTCTCCCGCCGCTAAAGAAATGGTTAAGTTGCGGACTAAATATTTTGATGATGTTTTGTCCAATCAAATTTTAGGAGGTTGCAAGCAAGTAGTTATTTTAGGTTCAGGCTTGGATACTCGCGCTGCTAGAATTAATGGAGAAGGAGTGATTTATTTTGAAATAGACGACCGCGCGACTCTTCAATTAAAAGAAGAAACTCTCAAAGCAAACAAAGTTACTGCTAATGTTCGCTACCTCCCCGGCGATTACGTAAAAGACGGTTTAATCTCCTTGCTCAGACAGAGTGAATTTGATTTCGCTCGACCGACATATTTTTTGTGGGAAGGCAACACTACTTTGGTTGACAAAAAAGATGTCATACTTGTGTTAGAACAAATTCGTGACAATGTTCATAATTTCCGATTGTCCTTTGATTATATGTCGGAAAAGGTGATTTTGAGAACGACGGGTTACCACGATATCAATGATTACATAGATAAATACGAAAGTATGTATGCACCGTGGATTACTGGGTTTGAAAAGATTGCAACTTTGGCTGACGAACTCAATCTCAAAGTTATTGAAAACTTTTCGACTGCTGATTTACACGCACAATATCGCCCTCGCCGTTCGCTAGAATCTAATCTTTTTAAGTTCTATTTTGTTTGTACGTTAGAGAATGCAGTAGGGTGCGTCAGTCAAGAGATTTGACTCAACTCACACAATTTGCTGCTGACGCACCGCAGAGTACAGACGATCGCACTTTGTCTGTACGCTAGAAAATGCAGTAAGTAGTCGGACAAAAGTAAATAGCACGCTCATTAACTTTTGTTGCATAAGGGCACCGAGGCGATCGCCTCGGTGCGTGTCAAATTAAGGAAGTCGGGGCTCGGTTCCTTGTTTGGCGTGTATCAATGCTGTACCCTAATGCCTCCAAAAGTATTTGCCAATGTCTCAGGTAGGCTAAACTAGGAATTAACCAGCTTGACCGTCACGGCAGCAGGATTAGCCATCCTCTGTATCGTCTGGCCAAGGCGGAATCCCTCCAATTATTCAAAGCTATGACTTTAGCGACAAAACAAATCATTGAAAAAAGCAATTACACCGAAGAAATTAAGGGAGTTGGAGAACAATTTGCAGCGATACAACAATCCTTAGAAAAAGCATTCCAATCTCAAGATGCTCTGGCACCAGAGGAGGGTCTTAGAGAGCTGCTGTCAATGTACGAGCTTTATCTCCATATTGAATCAGAAAGCAATCTTTCTGAGAGACATAAAAGCTTAGAACAACTTGAACGTAGCGTCGAAGCATTTAAGATAAAGTACAAAGACTTTGCCCCGAAGGAAGCTGTTGATGGCATAGAAAATGTACAACTTTGGGCTAAAATATCTAGAACAAGGATCTCTGCCCAATTATATATGCTTGCTGCATCTCTTGAAGACAACGAAGTAAAGCAACTAAGATTGTTTTACGCAGGACTCATTAATTTATTAGATATTGCAGAAAATTATCTAAGCTTCTTTACCAAAAGAGGTCGCGAATTAGCCAAAGATCTAGCTCAGACATTTATCAGCTATAAAACATTTGAAGATTATGCCAAGAAAAGACCAGCAGATGAAATCACCAGCCAAGCTATAGCCATAAGAAATGCAGCCAAAGCAATTTTGTGGGAAATTGATAGACACGACCGCCAAAAATTTTCGTATAAATCAATCTATGAAGAAGCCAACAATGCACTAAAAACAGATGATAAAGAAGAACTCCTTAAAACTCTGCGTTCCTGGCGTGAAGAGTACATTAATGAGCTTGAAAAGCTATCAGACAACTAGCAACCTAATTCATGAGTACGTTAATTTTTTTAGATACGGGTGTCGTCGGAAAACTCATACATCCCCTTGTTGACGAAGGCAAAAATAGGTTGGCTCAAAACGCTGAAAGCGAAGTTAAGGAATCTATTAGAGAAGCAATTGAATGCAATGAGTGGTTAGAGACGCTAATAAATGAGGGATATCCTGTAGCTATATCCGAAATCGTAAACTATGAAGCAAGGCGCGATCATGTCAGACGAATCCATGATCGCAAATCTGGACTAGAAGAGAAACAAAAAGCTCTTAAAGCTATTCAAAAACTAGATGCGCTAATCACAAAAAAAGGAGTTGCATATTTTACAGTTACTTGCGAAGAGGGCAACGTAATGCAAGAAGCTGCTGAACTGTGGGCTTTTGCACGCAATAATTCTTATGTAGCCCACGATGCCGACTTAATCATAGCTGCTCAAGCCGTCATTATTAAGAGAATAGGAATAGACGTAATCATTGCAACAACTGATACCGCAGACTTTAACCGATTGCTACAACAGTACCACATGGAAGCTAGGCGCTGGAGAGATATTAAACCTTAGCTGAACTGTCTCTCATTTAATTTTCCAGCGTTTTTACCCGAAAACTCAAGGGGCAACTCTCTAACAGCTTAACTAATATTAGGAAACAAAACCAAAATGTCATTATTAGAAGCACAGCAACTTACAATGCGATTCGGCGGTTTGACTGCCGTCAACCAGGTTAGTTTAACCTTGGAAAAAGGCTCGATCGCCAGTTTGATCGGCCCCAACGGTGCGGGCAAAACTACTTTTTTTAATATGCTGACAGGTATTTACAAACCGAGTGCCGGTCAGTTGCTTTTGGAACAGAAGAATATCACGGGTTTGCCGCCCGATCGCCTGACAACTTTCGGCATTGCTAGAACTTTTCAAAATATCCGCTTGTTTAACAACATGACTGTGCTGGATAATGTTTTAGTAGGCAGACACTGCCGATTAAAAACAGGTTTGTTGGGCGCAATCCTTCGCCCTCCGGCTGCGATGATTGAGGAACGAGAAGCTAAAATAAAAGCGCTGACTATGCTGGATTTTGTCGGTTTAGGTGCTTCTAAAGCGCCGGAGTTGGCAAAAAACCTTTCCTACGGCGACCAGCGGAGATTGGAAATTGCCAGGGCTTTGGCTTCCGATCCGAAAGTGCTGCTTTTGGACGAACCGACTGCGGGGATGAACCCGAACGAAACGGCTGATTTAACTCGCTTTATTTATCGGATTCGCGATGAGTTGAATTTGAGTATTTTGCTGATTGAACACGATATGAAGGTGGTGATGGGAATTAGCGATCGGGTTAGTGTTATGGAGTATGGTACTAAAATTGCTGAGGGAACTCCGGATCAAGTTCGCGCAGATCCTCGCGTGATTGAGGCCTATTTGGGAAAAGAAGAAGATGGCCATGGATAATACAGAATAAGTAGATACCCGACTTCTTTAATAAGAAGTCGGGTATCTAACAGCGATAGTTGACCTACTTAGATGTTTGGCGTCATTCCTAAACTTTTGATTTAACTTCAGACAATTGATTCTTAAGTTTTCTCCTCTTGGTCAGGAAACCGAAAAACATGGCCGTGCCTAATATATAGCCTTTCTCAGAAAGATGAGGTATGATGTAACTGACTTGAACGAAGTGAAAAATATAGAACCCGAAAATGT
>NZ_JAUBUG010000131.1:0-6887 GCF_036705345.1 Microcoleus sp. B3-D2 | reverse complement strand
TTATCACCAGTCTTATTAACTGGGCTAACCGTCCCATAAGCCTTTCAGCTTATTTTAGGTTAAACGAATCGCACGTAAGAATTTAAAGATAGCTTTTTCAGCTTTAATGATAATTGTGTTATTCTCATTGCCATATTTTGATATGTTGTACTTAAAAATTTACACGCATCAGGGAATGATCTATGATTGGAGCAAAAATAATGACCCACAACTAATGTACGGATCGTACTTTAAGCAACTGCAACAAGAGCAACCAACAATGAAAAAGTTTTATGTAGCTAACAATGATGATTATAATGCTCATCTGCTATTTTATACAAAAAAATACAATCATTTCAACAACAAGGAAATTAGTGTATTGCCGGCAAAGCATAGTTTTAGGGAGGGTGATTTAGTGGTCACTTGTAATCCTGAAGTTAAACAATATTTAGAACATAAATATAAATTAAATTTGCTCCATGCCAACGGTTTCTGTCAGACGAATTCCATTGAATTATAAAGTTATAAGAAGACCGCTTTACGCTTTAGCTTTAGAAGTAGGAGGCGGTCAAGGCGGTCTCACGGCTTTACTATATCCGCAAGCACAGATTACCAACATCCACCTCGATCCCAAATATGCAGATGTTCCTTGCCACCAGCAGGAAAAGGTGCGCTTCATCTGCGGCGACGCGACCAATTTACCCTTTGAAAACGAGTCCTTTGATGCAGTGACGATGTTCGAGGTTCTCAAACACATTCCAGACCACCAAAAAGCTGTATCTGAAGCGCTGCGAGTGCTTAAACCCAAAGGTTTTTTATTAGTGAGCAGCCCCAATTAAAATTGGAAGTTTCCCTACTATGAATTTATGAAACCACTTTGCCCACCTGAAGCGGAGGTGATGGCAGAATGGGGTCATGTCCGGCGTGGATATACGAGCGATGAACTGACAGCATTAATTGGTTTTCCTTGCCAAAGCTCTGCGACTTTTATTAATCCATTGACGGTACTTTGTCATGATGTTGCTTTCTCCCGTTTATCTTCTCTCAAGCGCCAATTTTTTTGTACTGCACTCACTCCTTTAACCTGGGTGAGTTATTGGCTGCATAAACCTGAATCATTGGGGACGGAAACTGCATACGCTTGGCAAAAGTAGGGAGAAAAATCAGGCGGAAGGCAGAAAGCGGTCCTTTCGCAGAGGCCCAGTGTCAGAGTTAACAACGGATTTACTGGACTAGATTTTTATCATAATTATTAACCGGATCTTCTCGCATTTGAGCAAAAACTCCGACTCGAGCTTGGTAAAGCATCTGCATATTATCTGCCAATTCCCGATCGCTCCACCAGTGAACCAGAGAATCTCGGTGACGCTTAGCGAGGAGCGATCGGGGAATTCCCTTGGCAATATCTTGCTCAACTGAGTCCATGACACCATCATACCAATTGCCAAACATCTGAAACCCAGCTAGGGTATTTAAAGGAAGCAGTAGCAACATCCCTAAAAAGAGTCCCCACTGAACAATTTGTTGCCATTTTCGAGAGCCGTACACTTCCCAAATAAAGAAGGTTGTACACAGCATGGGAACTGCAAACATCACGTATCGCATGGGGAATCCTTGAGATGGAACCAGTCCAGCTCTACCATAGCCTACTGCTAAGGAATAAACACCGAAAACACCACATAATAAGAGCATGATTAAAGATCGTTGTCTCTCAAAACCTTGATGGCGTACAATGCCTAAAATGACTATTCCGAAAGTAGGAAGGAAAATCCCAAAGGCTATCAATACAAAAAAACTCCACGAATAAGCAGCAACCGCTCCGAAACTGTAAGCTAAAAATTTAGCAGATGTCTGGAGTGTGGCCCCTAAACCGGGACTGGGGGGATTCCAAGTGGGACGTTGATAGCCAATAAAATATATGCCTATCAAACACAAGGCAATCGCTGCTAAACTGATTGAAATAATACTCGCCGATCGCTGTTTGTCTGTGGAATCGGTAGCGTACCAGTTGACAAAGCCACGATAGATGAACCAAGGTGCGAGCAAAGGAACTAATAACAACCCATTCGCTCCACAAAAGGGAAGTGCAACCAAACTCACCCCAGCGATTGCTACTGCTAAAGGCGTTGTCAGAGTGGGTTCAAGGACAAAGACAAAGACTATAATGTACGTGAGGGCAATAGGCAAGACTTGGGTAAACTGCCAACTCCAAAACAGATTAGGCCAATTGCTGAGATTCAATAAAGCAATGGGAAAAAAGGCATCCGCATAGCTGGTTTTTCCCCCTCGCAAAGATCGAGCGACTTGAATGGCAGCAGCAGCAACAAAAGCGAATGTCAGGACATTAAGTACCATCCCTGAACGAAAATCCCCCTTAGTAAACTTGAGTATAATTAACAGAATTAGGCGCGGTAAAGGGATGCGATGTTCATTATTCTGCTGCCATAACCAACTGCCTAAGCGGGGTTCATGTCCTGTCAAGGGCTTAACCAAAAACCAATCTTCTGCGAGGGGAATATTTCTCCCATAGCTCACTAAACAGATGAAAGCAGCGATTAGCATTGCTAACCAAATACCCCAGACAAATAGCTTGGCGTTGCGATCGCCGGAAACAATAGACATAGAAGTATTGTCCTAATGTACTGTTAATCACGAGATTTTAACTGGCGAGTGAAGATTTTTTTAGCGCCTTTTCTTGAACAGATTTTTTAACCACAATTGCCATAAAACTTGCCAATATCCCCCACCTACTCGGATCAGTCGAAACGATGAAATTCCCATATCTGGGGTACGATTAATCCAAGAAATGGGAACTTCAATGAGCGAATAACCTTTCAACAAAGGTTGCAGTCCTGTCTCTGCATTGATGGCAAATCCTGGCTGAGTAAGTTCTAGATTCTCCACTACCTCTCGCCGCATGAGTTTGAGATTATTTGTTAAATCCCGAAAATGGCGCAGGAATAATATCTGTGCCAAGAGATGAAATCCTCGATTGACAATTATTTTAGATAAAGGGTAATTAAGCAATACGCTATGACGGGAAAATCGACTGCCCACTACTACATCATAGCCCTGATTTGCCTTGTCAAACAAATCGCGAATTTCTGGAAGAAGATGCTGAAAATCACAATCCATTGATAAAATATACTGCCCTGTCGCTATTCGATAGCCATCTGCAAGCGCTCTTCCTACGCCATTGGGTGGAACCCGGAATACAGGTTTAATCAAGGGATCTGCGTCTGCTAAACGTTGAATCACTTCACGGGTTCTGTCTTTACTATTGTCATCGACGGGAATAATTTCGTGTAGATAATCGCCAAAAAAAACCTTGAGTCTAGTAATTAGAGGTTCGATGTTCATCTCCTCGTTATGGCAGGGAATAACGACAGAAACTGCTCCCCGTAACTGCTCGTATTCACACAGAGAGATTTGGGGACTGTTAATAATCCGAGGTGGCTTTTGAGCATGAATGAGAATTGAGCCAGCTAGGGTTCTTAACCCAGGAGTATTTTCGAGAATAATCGAAAGATTGCGTAATAGCCAAATCAAGTCTTTGGTGAGGGGAGCATAAACAAAATCGTTGAAAATGGCAAAGATTCTAATAAAGCCAATTTCTGAAATTAGTTCATATAATTCGGGACGATTGAGGAGTTTTCGGGGGTCTTTTTTTCCAAAAATTTTAGAAATAAAGCGACGTAATTTTAGCACTATATTCCAGGGATTACTGTCATAAAAAATGACTTGACCACCCGGATTTAGAAGTTCATAAACTTTTTGGAGAAACCACGCACTATTTCGCTTATCCAATAAATCCATTACCACAATTAAATCAAAATGCCGTCCTTCAAGGACTCCCGGCATAGAGATTGCATTGATAAACTCCACTGAAGAAAGCAAAGGAGCATCGGGTTTAGGGAGTTCGGTAAAGGTAACTGCTGCGATCGCATTTTCTCCGCGAGATACTTTGAGAAGCTGTTCTGTAAAAAGACCTTCACCACAGCCAATTTCTAAGATGGTTTGACCGGGAATCAGATGAACTAGATGACGGAAAGTTTGCGCTCTCCAGAGCAATCTATCTTGATAAATGGAATCGCGTTTTTTCCAATACTGATCTCGATACTGCTCTCGAATTCCTAAAATTTGACTCAGGATTAGATCGGGATCGTCTGGGGTAGGGGGTATCTTTGGTGAATTCAACTTAATCATTAGCTATCTCCTGATTTATCGAAATTTTTGTTTTTTTTAAATACCCACTTTTCACTAATCACATAGTTAATAGCAGCGCCGAGAATAATTCCTATTAAGGTATTGATTTGATAATTTACTTTTAACCCCTCTAAAATAGGAAAAATTAAGAAGGTTCGAGTAGCGACAACTAATCCACAAGAGATATGGTAGCGAGGGAGCTGATGCCATAAAATTTCTTGCCAACTTGAGTTAGGATTTACCCAAACCCAAGTTCGATAAACAAAAAAACTAAATAACAAAGAAATTTCAATAGCAATAATATTCGCCAGATTGCGGAGAATTTGTGTATTTAATTTCCAGGTTTCAATGATAATATAAATTAACACAATATTGAAAACTGCTGTAATGATTCCACAAATTAAATATCTAAAAATTTGTTGTTTAGATTTCACTCTGGTTCCAGCCCTAATTTTTTTATAGCTTGCTACTCTTGTTCGGTCAAGGGACTGTTAAGATTTTACATCCTTTTTCTAAAAAAGCTACAATGATCGCTCCCTTAAAGTTGAGTCTATCGTTAAATGGCTATTGAGTCTATAATGTTAACGTTTATGTAGCTCGGGATATTGCGTATATAAGCTGTTAGTCATTTAAATTTATTGCCTCAACCCCTTGCAGTACGGGGTCTGGCCCACAAATAGTGCAGTTTGAATGTCGAACAGCTTATCCATTTTGTCTAGCTTGATAAAAAAGTAAATGAAGTTTGATGATAGCCCACCAGAACCAACGATCGCTCTCTTACCCTGGGGCGATTTAATCGAAGATTTTTTAGATACCATCGGAGTTTCCTTTGAAGCCTTCTGCAACGAAATGACCGGCGGTTGGATGTTTGGCTATATTGAAGCGTTGCAACAGGTAGGGGTGCGGACAGTATTATTCTGCATTTCTAATAGCGTAACTGCACCCGTATACTACACCCATAAAAACACAGGAGCCAAAATCTGTGCTCTACCGGCATCAAAACTTTACCAAGCCCTCCGCCAACCGATGGTTAACCCTCAAGGTTGGACAGTTCGAGATATGTTTGGAGACGTTCGCGGCCTTCGCCGTCTGATACTGACAGAAGTGAAAAGCGTCGCTCCTTACCTAGCGACACCTTTGGGGTTATTGGCAAAGGAACTAAAGCGAGAAAACTGCCAAGCAATTCTCTGTCAGGAGTATGAGTATCCTCGTTTTGATGCTTGTAATTGGTTGGGTTGGCGGATGGGATTGCCTGTTTTTGCCTCGTTTCAGGGGGGCGATTTTCAGGTAAGTCCTTGGGAAAGGTTGTCTCGTCCGCTCTCTCTTAAAGCCAGCGCGGGTTTAATTATTGCTTCCCAAACCGAGGTACAGCGCGTGCAAAGTTCCTATGGCGTGCCTCCTGCCAAAATTGCCCGCATTTTTAACCCCCTGGATTTGGAAATCTGGCAACCAATGGATCGGGCGGAAGCTAGACAATTAGTGGGTTTTCCGAGTGAGGCGGAAATAGTCATCTGTCACGGGCGAATTGATATCCATCGCAAGGGGTTAGATATTTTGCTGGAAGCATGGCAGCGGGTATGCAGCGATCGCCCAGGCCGAGATTTGCGGCTGCTGCTGGTGGGGACTGGTAGCGACGCGGAGGAATTGAGCCAGCGACTCGCTCAGATGCAGCTTTCGGGCATTGTTTGGGTGAATGAATACGTGCGCGATCGCGCTTTGATGCGGCAGTACCTCTCGGCGGCTGACGTTTATACTTTGCCTTCTCGGCATGAGGGGTTTCCGGTGGCACCGCTGGAGGCGATGGCTTGCGGGTTGCCCGTTGTGGCTGCTGACGCACCTGGAGTGCCGGATATTTTCGAGGGGGGCGAAGCTGATGGCGGGATTGTTGTGCCCCGTGAGGATGCAACAGCTTTGGCAGGGGCGATCGGGCGGCTTTTGGACGATCGGGCATGGGGGGGGGAGTTGGGCAAGCGCGCTCGCATTCGGGTGGAAACTAATTTTTCTCTGGAGGCGATCGGTGTCCAACTGCGACAGTTTTTGTGCGATCTTTAGCGCACATTCCGCCCATCTGACTCGCTGCACTGGGAAGGCTTGAAAAATCCCAGCCAGAAAAATTTATTCCCGCCTAATTTTTCTGGCTTTATGGTCACTTTTTGTGCCAATAATCGGAAACATAAGAAAGTTAAATTTACGGATTTTTTAAGATATTCATTCTTTCAATTAATCAACTTATTCGGGGAGGTGACAAAGATGTCTAGGAACTAGACATACTCAGGCTTTTTGCCCGTATATTCTGTCGATAAAAGCGAATTTTATTACTAGCTAACTTGCGTTTACTATTGCACAAATTCACAATATAGCAGTCCTAGATGATTTGTGAGAATTTACCATAACTGTGAAGCTTAGCGAAATCAAATATCTGATAATGAGTAAGTAACTTAAATATACATTTGACGGCAGCAAAAGTCTTACACATATGATAGCACTCCCTAATCCATTGTTTAGCTTGTAACCAAATATCTTCAATTGGATTCTGAGTCGGAGCGTTGGGCGCGAATCTCAAACAAGTGATTTTCCAATCAGATTCATCTAAACCATTATTCACCACTGATAAAAAGTCTTTAACCCAATACGGTTCAGTTAAGGGCTATGCAGTGCTTAAAACAATAAATACAGGAGGATTCATTATGATTCCAGTACCT
>NZ_JAUBUG010000130.1:0-6919 GCF_036705345.1 Microcoleus sp. B3-D2 | reverse complement strand
CTCATTATCAGATATTTGATTTCGCTAAGCTTCACAGTTATGGTAAATTCTCACAAATCATCTAGGACTGCTATATTAAAACTCTGTTGAATAGGTTGATATTGACTCTTGGTAGAATCCACCAATAAGTTTCCCCAGACTCCGGATGAACGAATCCATAGAGCCATAACCATTGAAAACGCCATTTAACAGCAGCAATTGGTTGTTCTCCTTGTTGCGCCCAGACACGTCGCTGTATGGGTTTGAGTCCCAATCGATGTTCATCCATAGCCCAAACCTCGATTTCAGCTTCGGGATACTTTGCTTGCAGCCGCGCCTGTTCCAAAGTTAGTTTTTTTTCCATTCTTGCTGCTGCTCGATATCAGCTTCGTCATGCTGGGCTCGTGGCACGAGTTGTCTGAAATTCATCTGCCGCAAATATTCCCACCCACGCTGCCTGTGAATTGGCTTTCCCTTCAATTGCGCCACCCAGTCGGCTACTTTACGAGCATTCCACAGTCCACCATCCTCTGCCAAAGAGTTGAGTGCTTGCCACAAATGTGCTTGCTCAATATCCGACAACATTGGTATTCGGCCGGGATGAGAGCGACGACCATCGATTAATCCTTGTGGGCCACTTTGGTTGTAACGACGGGCAATTCTACGAATTCTATCTCTGTGATAGCCTGTGACTGAAACTACCTCTTCGGTCACCAATCCTTTAGCCAATAGCCAGATAATTTGGTAGCGAGTCCGCTCAATGGGGTCGGCGGCCCTTCGGTAGTGGCTCTGAAGTTCTTCTACTGAAAGATGTGGTTCAATGACTAGACGCTTTCCCATAATTGTACGATCGCATGAGCGATTAACTACACCCCATTATACAAGTCCGGTGCTACCGGACTTGATATGAGACGGGAACTGGTCGCAGTATTTATTACTCAAAGTCTAATTTGGTAGAGCTGGCGGCTATGGTATATTGGTTATCTACGGGTATTAGTTTTGATATTGCTTCTCAAACTCTCAAAACGCTGAAGGCACAAGAACCGGAGTTGTTTATTTCTGGTCAGGGTAAGCGGTTTATGTTGTTGTTATCAGCACAGGATGATTCGCTTTCTCTTGTAGAGTTTGATAGGGAAAGAGCGATCGCGTCCCTAGATAAAGGTAAATCTGTGATTCCTGTATGGTTGGATGTTATTTATAAACAGTTACAAAAAAAAATGACGTAATCTAAGACTTATATTATAAATATCCCTTAAAACACTATGGCAAAACAAACTAAACAAAAAAGCATCGAAGAAACTCTGTGGGATTCGGCGAAGAAGTTGCGCGGATCGGTGGAGTCTTCGGAATATAAGCACGTTGTACTGGGGTTGATATTTCTTAAGTTTGCGAGTGATAAGTTTGAGGAGCGCAAGCGGGATTTGATCGCTGAGGGTAAAGAAAAATATGTGGATATGGTGGAGTTTTACACCATGAAGAATGTGTTTTATTTGTCTGAAATATCGCGCTGGAGTTATTTGATCGAAAATGCGAAACAGGCTGATATTTCGCTCAAGATTGATACGCCTTTGTTTACGGTGGAGAAAAATAATCCTTCGTTAAAGGGTGCTTTGCCTGATAATTACTATTCGAGATTGGGGCTTGATGTTAGTAAGTTGGCTTCTTTGTTGGATACGATTAACAATATTGATACGCTGAAGGATAAGCAGCAGGATATTGTGGGGCGGGTTTATGAATACTTTTTGAGTAAGTTTGCTTTGGCGGAAGGGAAGGGGAAAGGTGAGTTCTATACGCCTAAGAGTATTGTTAATTTAATTGCGGAAATGATCGATCCTTATAAGGGCAAGATTTACGATCCTGCTTGTGGTTCGGGTGGGATGTTTGTGCAGTCGATTAAGTTTATTGAGAGCCATCATGGTAATCAAAAGGATGTTTCGATTTATGGTCAGGAATATACGGCGACGACTTACAAGCTGGCGAAGATGAATCTGGCGATTAGGGGGATTTCGGCGAATTTGGGGGATGTTCCTGAAAATACTTTTATGCGGGATCAGCATAAGGATTTGAAGGCGGATTATATTATGGCGAATCCTCCTTTTAATCAGAAGGAATGGAGGGCGGCGAAGGAGTTAGTGGATGATCCGCGTTGGTTGGGTTATGATGTCCCGCCGACTGGGAATGCGAATTATGCTTGGATTTTGAATATTGTTTCTAAGCTGTCACAAAATGGGGTGGCGGGGTTTATTCTGGCGAATGGGGCTTTGTCGGGTGGTGGGACTGAGTATAGTATTCGTAGGAGATTGGTTGAGAATGATTTGGTTGAAGCGATTGTCGTGTTGCCGCCAAATATGTTTTACACGACAAATATTAGTGTTTCACTATGGTTTTTGAATAGAAACAAAAAGGCTAGAAATATTGAAATTAACGGAAAGCTCAAAAGGTATCGAAATAGAGAGATGGAAATTCTATTTATGGATTGGCGCCAGATGGGTGAGCCTTTTGAGAAAAAGTTTAGGCAGTTTTCTAAGGAAGATATTGAACAAATTTCTGGAACTTATCATAACTGGCAACAAACAAGTTACGAAAAGACATATCGAGATATTCCTGAGTTTTGTTATAGTGCATCCTTTATCGAGATAGAGAACAAGGATTTTTCGATTGTACCAAGTAAATATATTGAGTTTATTAACCGTGACGAAAATATAGATTTTGATGAAAAGATGGAATCTTTACAAACAGAATTTAGTGATTTATTGAAGGCTGAAGAACAATCTAAAAAAGAGTTGCTTGCTGTATTTAAGGAGTTAGGTTATGAAATCAAATTATAGAAGATTGGGAGATTTGATTTGTGAGGTTAATAACCGTACTACTGAACTTAGAGTAACTAATTTATTAGGGATTAATATTGATAAGTTCTTTATGCATTCTGTGGCAAATGTTATCGGTACTGATATGACAAGTTATAAAATTGTCAAGAAAAATCAATTTGCTTGTAACAGGATGCACGTTGGCAGGGATCAAAGATTACCTGTTGCTTTGTCAAAGGATTCTAATGATTTTCTGGTTTCTCCAGCCTATGACGTATTTGAAGTTATTGATACGCAAGAGCTTCTACCAGAATATTTAATGATGTGGTTTTCGCGTAGAGAGTTTGATCGCAATGCGTGGTTTTATACCGATGCAGATGTGAGAGGTGGTTTAAATTGGAAAGATTTTTGTAATATGGAACTACCTGTTCCGTCTATTGCCAAGCAAAGGGAAATTGTCAAAGAATACAATGTGCTGGTGGATAGAATAAATCTGAATAATCGCCTTGTGCAAAAGTTAGAAGAGACTGCACAGGCTATTTATAAACAATGGTTTGTTGATTTTGAGTTTCCTGATGAAGACGGAAAGCCTTATAAATCAAATGGTGGTGAGATAGAGTTTAACAAAACATTAGAGAAGGAAATTCCGAAGGGTTGGGAAGTAAAAAAATTAAAATCTGTATGCTCAAAAATTGGTAGTGGCTCTACTCCGAAGGGGGGTAAGACTAGCTATTTGAGTTCTGGAATATCATTAATTAGAAGTCTTAACGTTCACGACTTTATTTTTTCTTTAAATGATTTAGCTTTTATTGATGATAATCAAGCAAAATCTTTAAACAATGTAACCGTAGAAGAAAAAGATGTTTTGCTAAATATTACTGGGGTTTCTGTTGCAAGATGTTGTGTTGCCCCAAAGTTGATTTTGCCAGCAAGAGTTAACCAGCACGTTATCATAATCCGTTCTCTTTATGAATATCATCTTTCTTACTATCTTCTTTGTTCACTTTGTTCAAGTGACAACAAATCAAAATTACTAGGAATTAGTCACTCAGGTTCAACAAGAGAAGCAATAACAAAAGCAGAAATCGATGAATTTCACTTATTGATCCCAGATAGCACGACATCAAAAAAAAATGATGATAATATGGATAAAACTTTTAAATATTTAGAATATTTAGTTATAGAAAACAAAAGTTTAAGTGATCTACATGATATTTTACTTGCCAAAATTTCAACAATAGGGAATTAAAAAATGAGATTCAACGAAGCAGCCTTAGAATCAGCCATCATAGAATTATTTGAAACCGAACAAATACCCCACCATAACGGCACTCACATTCACAAAGAAATAAGTGAAGTCCTCCTGCGTGAAGACCTAAAAACATTCCTACTCAATCAATACGAAGACCTCACCCTCAACGAAATAGATAGGATCATCCGCCAATTAGAAACCTATCCAAGCTCTGCACTATACGCAAGCAACAAAGCCATTATCAAATTAATAGCCGATGGATTCCCCTTTAAACGCGAAGACCGCAATCAAAAAGACCTGTTTATTCAATTGATTGATTATGAAGAAATTGAAAATAACAACTTTAAAATCGTCAATCAACTAGAAATCCAAGGCTTTGAAAAACGCATACCCGATGCGATCGTCTATATTAACGGATTGCCTCTAGTCGTACTCGAATTTAAAAGCGCAGTCAAAGAAAATACAACTATCAAAGATGCCTATACACAGCTTACAGTTCGCTACAAAAGAGACATCCCCGAACTGTTTAAATATAATGCCTTCTGCACGATCAGCGATGGCGTAAATACTAAAAGCGGATCACTCTTTGCTAACTACGATGACTTCTATGCTTGGCGCAAAACCGATCTCAATAGCAAAACAGCCGATGGCATCGACTCACTTTATACCACCATCGCGGGAATGCTCAATCGAGAACCCCTACTCGATATCATCAAAAACTTCATCCACTTCCCCGACACATCCACCAAAGACGAAAAAATAGTTTGTCGCTATCCCCAATATTACGCCGCCAACAAACTATTTGAAAACATCAAAAACACCATGCACCCCCAAGGCAACGGCAAAGGCGGCACATATTTCGGCGCGACAGGTTGCGGCAAAAGCTACACCATGCTCTATCTAGCCCGTCTACTGATGAAAAGCACCTATTTCGCCAGCCCCACGCTGGTACTAATTACCGATAGAACCGACCTAGATGATCAACTATCAGAACAATTCATTAATGCCAAAGACTTCATCGGCGATGAAGAAATCCTCTGTGTAGAAAGCCGCGAAGACTTAAAGAAAAAACTCCAAGGCAGAAAAAGCGGCGGCGTATTCTTGACCACTGTGCAGAAATTTACAGAAACCACCCAACTATTAACCGACAGAGCGAATGTGATTTGTTTCTCAGACGAAGCCCACCGCACCCAAATCAAAGTCGATCAAGAGCTAGAAATAAGTAAAAAAGGCGTAAAAAGAAAATATGGTTTTGCCAAATATTTGCGGGACTCATTACCCAATGCCACCTATATCGGTTTCACAGGTACAGCCGTTGACGGCACATTAGAAGTATTTGGCGGTATCATTGATTCCTATACGATGAAAGAATCCGTAGAAGATAAAATCACCGTTCGCATCGTCTATGAAGGTCGCGCCGCCAAAGTTCTATTACAAGAAGATAAACTGCAAGAGATTGAAGAATATTACAAACAATGTGCCGAAGAAGGAACTAACCAATATCAAATCGAAGAAAGTAAGAAAGCAAATACCAATTTAGAAATCATTTTAGGCGATCCCCATCGCATCAAAGCCTTAGCCAAAGACTTTGTAGAGCATTACGAAACCCGCGTCACCGAGGGCGCAACCGTCAAAGGGAAAGCGATGTTTGTTTCCTCCAGTCGCCCCATTGCCTATAACCTCTATCAAGAAATTATTGCCCTGCGTCCCCAATGGGCAGAAGTCAGAGAATGCGATGACGGCGTAGAACTGACCGAAAGAGAACGTCAAGAAATTAAGCCAATCGCTAAAATTAAGCTGATCATGACCCGTAACCAAGACGACCCGAAAGAGTTGTACGACATGATCGGCACTAAAGACAGTCGCAAGGAATGCGATCGGCAGTTTAAGAATGTTAAATCAAACTTTAAAATTGCGATCATTGTTGATATGTGGACGACAGGCTTTGATGTGCCTTTTTTGGACACCATTTATATTGATAAACCGATTCAACTTCATTCACTGATTCAAACTATTTCTAGAGTTAATCGCGTTTATGAAGGTAAAGAAACAGGCTTAGTAGTCGATCACATTGGCATCAAAACCAATATGAATCTTGCATTAAAGAAATATTCGCAAGTCAATGAAGATGATTTTGAAGATATTGAAAAAGCCGTAGCGATCGTCAAAGATCAACTAGATTTATTAGCGAAATTACTAATCAAATTTGACAGCAAAGACTTTTTTAACGGTACGCCCCTAAAACAATTGGAATGCTTAAACCGTGCCGCCGAATTTGTGCAACTAACCGAAGAGTTAGAAAAGCGATTTATGGGTATGGTCAGAAAATTACGTTCAGCCTATAAACTTTGCTGCTCTAGCCAAGATATTTCCCAACTAGAACGCGACTATATCCCTTTCTATTTTGCAGTCAGAGCGATCGTATTTAAGCTCAATAAAGGCGATGCACCCGATACCGCCCAAATGAATGAGCAAGTTAGAAAAATGGTTACAGAAGCCCTAGTCAGTGAAGGCGTAGAAGAACTCTTTAAATTAGGACAAGACGATCAAGAATCCCATATCGATATTTTCAGTGATGAGTATATGGCGAAACTGGACAAAATCAAATTACCCAATACGAAAATTAAATTATTACAAAATCTAGTAGCACAGGCGATCGCTAAGTATAAAAAAGTAAATAAAATCAAAGCGATTGACTTCTCTAAAAAGCTCAAAGCCTTAGTCGATAAATATAACGAGCGTAAAGAATATATCGGTTTAGCCAATGATGTTTTAAGTAAGTCGGTGGGAAAATTTATAACTATGTAGGGCTTGCTGAATAATCGAGTGCATATTGCGTCGCGAAAGGTTTCGAGCGCGCGAGCGAGAATAAAGTGCAAGA
>NZ_JAUBUG010000129.1:0-6923 GCF_036705345.1 Microcoleus sp. B3-D2 | reverse complement strand
ATTCAAGGGGTAACTGGTTTTTATTGGTGGACTAAAATAGGAGTTTAATCGTAAGTCATTTACCGGACATGATATTATCCATCACTACTACCGCTTCTTGCCATAATTGAGGGCATAAAAACTTCTCAATAAATACGGCAAATGCTGGCTCGTCCATGGAATCATTCATTGTCATTACTGCCATAAACTTCTTCAGGCTAATTCCGCCAATAACTGTGACTTTAGAGCCTCGATAAAATGCCTTGATTCCGGCCAACGAATGTCCCTACCTATGAACGAGCAACAGTCCTAGCCAAACGACCGCATAATCCCCGTTTCATCTAAGAATACGCTTGTTCTGGGTCTCGATATTTTTGATTTTTTCCCAATACTCAACTCTTAACTTTTGGACTCTTTCTGTTCCAGCTTGGCTACTTTGCTATGTTTTTTTTTACGATTGAGTTCTAATTTTTGTCGCATACCGACACACTGCCGTCCGACTCACCCAATTTCCCCTTCGCTGTAGCAAGAATTCAGATAATTCCACCTGCATTAGCATTGGGATACTCGGCTAAAGGATGCTCTGACTTCTGCTTCTGCATTAGCCAAAGGGCTGAATCGGGGTTTTCCCCTCTTTTTTGGAAGTAAGTTTCCCTCAGTTTGTTGTTGCTTGACCAGTTTTTGAACCAGACTTTTAGTAACACCAAACCGACTGGCTACTTTTCTCGCTTGACATCTTTTCTACTAAGTGTGCTGTCACTATTTTTAATCCCAGGTCGAGGGAATAGGATTTCCGACGCTTTGGCTATCAAATATTCCAATTATCAATTGTACCTCATAACATCGTCAAGTGCTGTATCGTCATTGAAGGTCTGTTTTCATAAGAAAGAAGAGTACCTCAAAAAAAATGACACAGAAATGCCTAATATTCATTGATAATTCCTTCCGTAATCTAGTCGCGACTATAACTTAATTGAATTGGTGCGACCTTCAACAAAAGAATACATTGCTAATCGACTGTTTACATCAAGTGAAAAACTAGAGTATTTATTACATCGCCTCTTAAATGAAGGAGAGTTGATTATTAAATGGGGACGAAAAATCCCAAACAAGGGTAATTCTTGTAGCACGGTTTAAATGCACAACAGCTTATCCAACCCATCCTTCTATTTGGGTGGATTTCTCCTTGGTTACCAATATTTGCTTATCCTAATTTATTGCTTGGGTTCAACGATTTAATTGATACAATAAATCAATTCCCACCCTTTTATTCTTCTGTTTGACCTGGCTTATTTCTTACTTCTTTAATCCGGAAAGTGACAGAAGAGGGAGATCGGGGTTTGGATCGCGGGCTTACAGTGGCATTTTTTTGGCGGAGTGGTATAACTACTCGGAATCAACAAATATTGCAATTCGTCAAGCGCTAGTGGGAGAGGGTAAATTAGTATTGGGTATAGAAAAATCTACAGGAAGTATCGAAGTGCCTGTCCCATTTGCCTTGCCCGCAGGATCGGGCTGGTAAAGTTGGATACGATCGCGCCCAAGTCGTTTAGCTTGATAAAGCGCTTGGTCGGCTGCGGCAATCAGAATTTCGGCTCCCGATTCAGATGCAGGAACAATACTCGCTACGCCTAGACTCATAGTGACGTACGGGCTCACTTGAGAACCAGCGTGAGGAAGCTGCAAAGCTGCGATTTTAAGCTGTATGTGTTCGGCTACCATCACGGCGCCTTGAATCGCGGTATTTGGCAAAATAACGGCAAATTCTTCGCCTCCGTACCGAGCTACTAAATCGGCGGGGCGACCGACTGCATTGCCGATCGCCGCGGCGACTTGCCGCAAACATTCGTCTCCCCCTGGGTGCCCGTAGGTATCGTTGTAACTTTTAAAAGAATCAATATCGCAGAGAATCAGGGACAGAGGCGTTTGTTCCCGGGCTTGTCTGCGCCACTCCATTTCTAAATACTGATCGAATCGGCGGCGGTTTGCTAGCTGCGTGAGTTCGTCTAAAGTTGCCAAGCGCTCTAACTTGAGGTTTGCCGCTTGCAACTGCTGGTAGAGTTCTGCTTGCTTGATGGCGATCGCCAACTGCGTGGCCAGAGAAGACAGCAACTCTACTTCCAACTGCATCCACTGCCGGGGACTGCACTGGTGGGCCATCAGCAGCCCCCACAACTCGTCTCCTTGCACTAAAGGCACTACCAAATAAGCTCTCACCGCGAATTGTGCGAGCAAGTCAATTTGATATTGCGGCATATCGGCGGCCAAAACATCGGCGATCGGTCGGATAGCTCGATGTTGGTACGCTTCGATATAGAACTGGTCAAAACAGAAATTTTCCAGGGTTTCCCCCAACATCGGCGGGCAGTTGGGAGCTACAGATTCCACTGTCACCGCCCCCGTCGCCGGGCCGGCGCAGAGACTGGCGGTACAGGGGTTGAAGCGGACGATCATCACTCGATCGGCCTGAAGGAAGTGACGCACTTCTGTCACTGTCGTGCTGAGCACTTCGCCCAAATCCAGAGACTGGCGGATGTGCTGAGTAATCGTCGCCATCAGCAGTTCTCGTTCGTTCTGCTGTCGCAGCGCCTCTTCTGCCCGCTTGTACTCGGTGATATCTTGAGCGGTGCCGAAAATTTGTTTGGGGCAGCCGTCGGCTGTGCGGGCGAAAACTTGGTCGCGGCAGCGAAACCAGCGCCATTCGCCCGATCGATGTTTGAGCCGATACTCCAATTCCAAAATATGCCCGTCTTGGGTCGAGGGAAATTTTTGCTGGTGGGCTTTGAGCCTGGGCAAATCTTCTGGGTACACCAAACTGGAGTACAAAGCAGTTTGCATCTGTAAAATTTCTTGGGGAGTGTAACCCAGCAATTTAGAAGCTTGACCGTTGACGTAGACGTTTCGCTGTTCGGTCAAATCGTAGATGTACAGCAAATAAGGCGCCGCGTCAGCAATCTGCTGGATGAAATGCTGGCTCGATCGCAATTCTTCCTCCACCCGCTGACGCACTTGCACTTCTTCCAAAGCTTGATCCCGCATTGTGCGGTAAGCTTGGATGCGGTGGGTGAGGTCGGTCACGTCTTGAATCACCAGCAGCGCGTAAAACGATGGGGAATTGACCCCGGGCCATATTGATGACGAAGCTGAGGGTGCAGATTCCCTAGACAAAAAAGCACTTCTTGGTGATCCGACTCCGACAGTACCGTCTGATTCCAACTCAAGAGTACGGAGAACCCAGTCTCTAATTTCCTGTTCTTCTATGCCAGCCTCTTGGGCCGGCACAGCAGTCACAGTAGTTTGCTGAATTCGCTGCTGGCCGTCTTGCCAAGTTGCCGGAATCAGGTGTTTGTGAATTTGAGAAGAAAAAATTGTTGGCGGGCCTCCTGCAAAGATTTGCTTGAAGCGAGTGGCATACTTTAACTGACTCAGGTGAGGAAAATGGGTTGTGATCTTTGTTCCCAATATTTGGCTGCGGGGAATTTTAGTCCACTCTTCCAGACAAGTGTTCCAAAACAGCACCACAAAATCATCTTGCAGCAAGCAGGCGCCGACTGGTACGCTGTCGAGAACCCCAAACTTTTCCTTAATACTTTTGCTCTCCTCAATCATAGACCCCCGGCAAGTTGATTGATAGCAGTCAACAAGGTGTCAAAGGAATTAACATTGAAAATAAGAATGATATCTCCTTCAATGTGAAGCCTTTCAATCATGAAACTGGTCTGGGCTAATAAAACAACTGTATCAGTAGCTAAACCGCCAGATATCAGCAAATTAGCAATCGTCCCTTCGCTATAAGTGGGAATTGAGTAGTTCAGGCGCTGCTGAAGTACGTTGCTGATTGCACCCATGACCCCATTAATTACAATATTTCCCACTTCACTCAGCGTACCAATTTTGACTGAATCGAGATCGTGAGTTCCAACTTCTTCCCCTGTAAGCATTGTCACCAGCAGGGCAGCGCTGTTGGTGGGAAAGACTAGCTGGGCAATGCCTCCAAAGGAGCCTGTGAATTTGAGCTGGACAGCGGCGATTTGCTCGCCGTTGAGGTGTTGCTCTAACTCTTCTTCCACGTCGATGGGAGTCAGGATTTGAAGGTAGGGGATTTGCAAGCGAATCGGGGAGTCGATCATGTCGTTCAAAACCCCTGCGGCTTGACCGATCCCGATGTTGACGAGTTCCTGCAAAGCATCGAGCTGTCGAGTGCTTAATTTCATTGGGTGCTCTCCTCGCTGACACTGAGAGCTTTTTTGATCCACGCGATTAGTTCGTCTGAGTTGGGCATTTTGTGAATGACTGCCATGGCTCCGAGTTCCATGCACTCGGAGCGGGTGCTTGCTTGGATGTCTGCGGTAATTACGATCACTGGAATTTTATATCCTCGATCGCGCATGGCTTGCAGGACTTCCCGACCTTCCATTTCTGGCATCAGCAGATCTAAGAGCATACAGTTTGGGGTTTTAGTGCCGAGCTGTTCTAGAGCTTCTGGGCCGCTGGATGCTTCCCAAGTCTCGTATCCTTCTGCTCGCAAGATTTTGCAGATCACCCTGCGAGTCAACCACGAATCTTCGACAACGAGAATTGATGTCACTACGTTCTCCTCCTTCTATTTTTTAGAACTGACCGGCGTTGCAGGTACTGCTTTTATCTTGACAGTAATTTAAAGTGCTGGGACGGTGTGCGATCGAGCTTCACTTGGAATTCCTGTTCTTAAAAACTAACGCATTAATGTGTGGGATAGTTTAGTATCTTGGACTATGTGAAGAAAAAACCCGGTTTCTGAATGAAACCAGGTTTGCGGGATCTCTATTGCTCCTAACATGGGCGCTCAATTATAGATTACCAAACGCTTCCGGAGCGATTCTACTCGCTGTTTGGCCGTGGTATTGTCTGGATCGCAGGCGAGAGCTTGTTCGTACATTTCCAAGGCTTGAGCTGTTAATTTCTTGCGCTCGTAGGCGTGACCCAGATTATTGAGAGATGTAACGTATCCTGGCTGTAACTTCAGGGCTTCTTTGTAGTGGCGGATTGCGATGTCGTACTGTTCTTGGCCAAAGTGTGCAAAACCGAGGGCGTTGTAAATAACAGCTTGATTTTCTTCGCCTTCTAAGTCTTTGGCTTTCAGGGCTTTTTGAAACAGTACGATCGCCTGCGAGTAAAGCTTCTTATCTAGATAGATACTTCCTAATTCGTAGTATTCCTGTGCTGTTCCTTTTTCTACTGTCAGCTTATTTTCTAAGCGTTCCAGAGACATTTCCAGCTTCCGAGTTTTAAGAATCTGGCGCACCACAAACCAGGAAGTGCTGCCGAGTATAGCCAGCAGGACTGACAGGTAAACAATGAGCAAATTACTATCCATGTTTTTCTTAAAATTAGGTAGGTCTGTGGAAGGTTTTATTTATTTTAAGGCAATAGCAATCTCTGATATCTGCCTCTGCAACTGTATAAAAAACAAGGAAATAGCGATCGAGCGGCCCGATCGCGATTTCTGAAAAAGCAAGAGCCCAGAAGTAAGAACAAAGAAGGAAAGTTTGTCTCAACCTCCTAAATTTATCAGGAGTTTTCCTTCTCTGGCAGACAGTTAAATCTTTCTTACTTCTGCTTTCTGCCTTCTGAGAATCAAGCGAACTTTCAGCCTCCGGCTCGATTAGCCATTTCCACGACTTTACCGAATGTTGCGGGGTCAATGATCGCCATTTGTGCCAGCATTTTGCGGTTGATTTCGATGTTGGCTTTTTTCATGTTGCCGATCAGTCTGCTGTAGCTCGTGCCGTGCTGGCGCGATGCAGCATTGATCCGAGCAATCCACAGGCGGCGGAAATCGCGTTTGCGTTTTTTGCGATCGCGATAACCGTTACGCAGGGCCTGCATCACCCGTTGGTTAGCTGTGCGGAACTGTTTCGACTGTGCGCCTCGGAAACCCTTGGCTAATTTGAGAATTTTTTTGCGGCGCGCTCTGGCGACATTACCGCGTTTTACCCGTGTCATCTTTAATTTCCGTTAAACTTTACAAGTATGGAAGCATTAACCGCACGTTAGCATCGTTGGTCTCGTCGATGACGACCAGCTTAGATAGACGGCTTTTGCGAGCTGAACTTTTGTGCTGTAGCAAGTGGCTTTTGTAAGCTTTACGGCGCACAATTTTACCGCTGCCGGTCGCTCTAAAGCGCTTTGCGGCTGCTTTGCGAGTTTTGAGTTTTGGCATGAACTGGTGTTATTTGGACACAAGCTTATACCGTATCACGTTTGTGCTACTTTCTGCAAGGGAGATTTGCGGGTTGGGGTGGCGCTGCATTTGCTGCGATATACAGGATGGGCGATCGGGTAATCTTACGGTTGTTTGCTAGTGTTAACATCGGGTATAAAATGTTATACCGCAGTTTCAGTATAATTAAGGGTTATACCTCTGGGTTATCAGCAGGGTTAATATTTGAAAGCTGCTAGTGAGCCACGATAATTAAATTGAAGATGCAACTTGCAAAAGTCTGGGCGCAATTGCTGCTGTGCGTCTCTAATTCTCTTAATATTTATGAATCTGTATGAACAAATAAAATTTATGAAACAGGGATGCAGCACTCACATCTCCCAAAATATAGTGCGAGCTGAGTGGAAAAATTTATGTACAATTAGTAGAGACTTTTTGGCGACTTTTAAAGCTAATTTCCCTCTATTTTTGAACTTTATTGAGTTGATAATTATCGAGTCCAGCTATCAGATTAAATCTTAATCAGAACCGACGGTGGCGATTTGTAGATCGACTCGATAAAATCCTAAAAACTTTTAGTTTCCCTTGATTATGGTAACTTAGGGTAACACTATCCTACTACATTGACACCACTCTGACCCCGGGCGATCGTTGAAGCTATAGTTCAATACGGTTCAGTTAAGGCTAAAATAGTGGTAAAATAGGTAGGGTGTCCAAAAAGGGAGAGCAAGTAAGGTGCATC
>NZ_JAUBUG010000199.1:0-1004 GCF_036705345.1 Microcoleus sp. B3-D2 | reverse complement strand
TATGTGTCGCTGAACTTGAATCATTCCTCAATTGCTATCGTGATTTTTCTTAACTTATTCAGCAAGCCCTATTTAGTTGCAGTCCGCAGATTCCGTAAAAAACCCGGTTTCTTTGGTCGGAGTGTGTAAGTTATGTCCGCCATTGTTTGGCTGTGAGCGCGATTTGATTTCAATATCGGGCAGTTTTGATGAGCCGTTAGAAGGTTTCAAGGATTAAAAGATTCTGCGTTTCATGTCTATTCAATTAATCGACTTTGGTGAATTATAAAAAGGATGAAACGATTTATCAGCAGTGTTTTGGTTTTGGGTGTGTGTCTGACTCCTCTGACTGTGCCGCTGATGGTTCAACCTAGTTGGGGGCAAAGTCAGAATGCACAGGTTCAAGAAGTAGAGAGACTTATACAGCAAGGAATGAAACAGCAACAGCAAGGACAACCTCTACAGGCAATAGAAACATGGCAGCAGATTCTAGCTATTGCACGACAATTTAAAATTAGAAAATTTGAAGCTGTAGCACTCAATGGTATTGGTTTTAACTACGGTCGCATCGGACAGCCACAAGAAGCTTTGAAATACCTCAACCAAGCTTTACCCTTTATGCGGGAAGTAGGCGAGCGTTTTGGGGAAGCTGCTACTTTGAATAATATCGGTTTAGTCTACAAAAGCATCGGACAGCTACAAGAGGCATTGAAATACTATAACCAAGCTTTAGCCATTATGCGGGAAGTAGGCGAGCGCTCTGGGGAATCTGTTACTTTGACTAATCTTGGTGGGGTCTACAATAGCATCGGACAGCCACAAGAGGCGTTAAAATACTTTAACCAATCTTTACCAATTATGCGGGAAGTAGGCGATCTAGCAGGTGTTGCTGCTACTTTGATTAATATTGGTGCAGTCTACAACAGCATATCGCAACCACAAGAGGCGTTGAAATACTTTAACCAAGCTTTACCAATTATGCGGGAAGTGGGCGACCGCGCAGGCGTTGCCACGACTTTGAATAA
>NZ_JAUBUG010000128.1:0-7219 GCF_036705345.1 Microcoleus sp. B3-D2 | reverse complement strand
ACCTGAGTCTGGCAGAAGGGACTTGCACCCTTATCAGTCCGAGAGTTCAGCCTTGTGGCTGGAAACGCTATGTACGGATTGATTACCGTGATTCACGTTTCAACGAATCGCACTTTTGCTCCCTGTTGATTCAAAAACCAATTGGCGGCTGTGTAGACAGCAGCGCCCCCCAAAAAGCCGATCGCTGTAGAGTGGAAACCGCCGAGCTTGTAAGCTTCATCCATCAGTTCAAAGGATAGCGCTGAAATCAGCACACCAGCGCCAAAAGCCATAATTGTCGCGATCGCGCGCTGGGGAATGCTCACAAAGTAACCCACCGCCGCTCCCAGTAGCAGCGCCGAACCCCCCACTAAACCCCAAAATCCTGCCTGCAACCACACTGGAAACATCAGCCCTACCTCAGAGGAAAATTTTTTATGCCCGCATAAAAATTATATATAGGACTTACGGATGGGGGCCATAAAACGGGTTTTTTACCTAATTCACTAAGTACATTCCTCATAGTTAGAGTCGCTAGTGTTCCCATCAACATTAACTTTTTTACCCCAGGATGCGATTGACTCGAAACCAGCGATAGCCGTAGGCTTCTAAGGGAATAGAGGGCTATTTTTTTTAACTAGCATTATTCCATCAATAATAACCAGCTTTGCTCCTTATCGCCGTCTCCGCTGACCGAAAGCATACAGGATACAAGCCCCCGGATTCATCCGTGGAGAAATAAAAAACCTGTATCCCATAAACAAGCCCCCGAATTTATCCGTGGGGTCAATGCTTCAATTCTTTAATCTAAAATCTAAAATCGATTGACGGATATCCTGGCCCAAGAATTAGATAAGTGAACCAACCACTCCTTGCTGCAATCATGTGAGCTATCACCCGGGTTTTGACTTCGTTTGTGCTGTGTTGGATGTCTAGATAAATTAAGAATTAACTGGCAGCAAGGAATGCGAATAATAAACCTTGACCGCTGAGAAATTTGACTAAAGCTAAGACTGTTAATACCGTGGCAGTTGGTAGCAGTGCTAGGAAAAATTATCCCGGTAATTTTCAAGGGCGTCTGAAAGAACGATTTGCTCCTTATAATGGTTTTAAGCTTGAACGTTTTGGCTTCCTTTGATTCCTCTACAAAGCCAATAAAAGAGCCGTGTAAATTCCAGCACCAAGAGCAAATGCCCAAAACTGACTTTCTCGTTCTTCTGGCAATTCTTCTTTGAGGACGTTGAGAACAATTCCTCCGGCTAAAAAAGCAAATAAAACTGCGATCGTAGTTTTTCCAATTTCAGTCGCGCTACCCAACACCCACCCCACAATAATAGCTGCTGCTAGTATCCAGCGTCCGATGCGGTCATAAATATGCTTGTGGTGTTCCCGCAAACCAGAGTCGTTCACTGCAAAGTGCAGCGCCATTGCACAAGAAAACAACAGCAGATTGGTAACGCCCGGTTGTTCCCGATGCAGCAGCAGATAGCCAATCAGAGCGTTGTAGATTGAAAAAGAGCCTATGTGCAACCAAAAAACAGCAGGACTGGTCACATCTTCTTCGCCACGCTGACGAGATAAATTTGCCATTTGCTCCAGGCCGTAAAATACAGTCAATCCTAACAAAGCTATTAAATAAACGTGGTGTTCTAGATAGGAAATAACTCCTGCTTCTACTTTCTCTAATACCGCTTGGTGCAGATTTAATTCCGGTAAAATATGCACAAAAACATAAGCTACCGAAACCCCACTTGCTGCTGAAAGCCAGCCACTGCGAGGAATAGGAGCAAACCGCAACTTGCCGCAAAATAAATGTGTCAGCGCTAAACCAATGGCAATCAGCGCGCTTAAAGCTAAAGTATTAGGAGCCGATCGTAAAGCTGTTGTTATTACCATAATTCTGCTCAACCAAATTAATCCTGTTTTAAAGCTTTAATGACTTGGTGATACCGCTCTTGCACATCTTTCTGGTCTTGCTCCTGAGAGATTTGTTCGCGACTACTATTTAAAATCATCTCCGCCTGACGGCGTAAAGCTTCTCGTTGTTTGGAATTGCGGGTGTAAGTGGCGATGCAAGCTATAGCTTCCAATAAACGAATTGTTACCGCCACATCTGATTTACTGTACTGGCGAATTTGGTTGAAGGCAGCATTAACTAACTCTTCAAATGTCACTCCTTCAACAATGACGCGCAAATTCTGTTCATCGTCGTAGCGATAGGGCGAGGGAAAATCCCTTTGAGCGAGGCGGGATAATCCGGCGCTGAGTCGATCGATACACCGAATCGCAGTAAACGGATCGTTGATACCAGGAGAAATCGCACGCAAGGCAATTTCAACTAATTGATCGATCGGAAATTTTACATCTTGATATTCAGTCCGTTCTTGGCCCAGAATAAAAGCATCGTTAATCTGTTCGTTCAGGCTTTGATTCACCCCTTTTTTCGGGAAAACCATTGCTAACTCGCTGCCCTTGACGATAAACTTTCCCGGTCGAGTTGTAAGACGTACAAGCAGATTGTAATGACGGGCAATTTTCATTAATTCGTCGTCATCGATTGCTTGCAAATAACCCTCGCCAGTGGCTTTGATTGGACTTGCTTCCGAGTCAAAATTTGCAGGAATTTCTCCCACTTGTCGCGAGTTGTTCGCTTTACCTTCTCCGATTTTTCCGGGAAACAGACGATCTAGAGCTTTGTCTAAATCGCCACTAACTTGAGTAATTACATGGGACGCTTGAATAATGGTTGATGCGTGATGGATAAAGTAAATCAGTACGCCGATACTGGCAATTGCCAATCCGGTAGCAACTGTAACCGAGAGTTGGGGTACAAAGAGACTGTATCCTTCTCCTTCTGCATGAATGGTTCGCAGTACGAGTAAACAGTAAATAAACGTGCCAATGAAAGTGCCAAGCACGATTTGATTGCCCGTATCCTGCATAAAATTACGCAGCAATCGGGGACCAAAATTTGAACTCGCCAACTGAAGCGCCACAATAGTAATGGAAAAAGCTGTAGCAACAACGCTGACCATTGAACCGGCAACCGATGAAAGAACCGATCGCGCACCATCGGCTCCACCCGTGTAAATCCACCTCCAGTTTGGTACATTACCCGTGCGGTCAAGTGTCAGCATTGCGATCGCTAAAATCATCGACCCCACCGCCATCAACGTTGGGATAAACCAGTAGCTAGAGTGCAGCGAGTCCCAAAGTTTGCTTAACTTGACATTTTTCATGAGTTGGGGTGGGGTTAAGATTGTCCGTTGCCGTCTTGTTGCGATCGCAGTTCAATTAGTTTTTGCAGAGAACCGCTGATGCTGCGGGGTTTGGCGACTTCGCCACTACCAACGGGCCATCCTTCGCGTTGACGTTTGCGATCGCCATCCGTCTCTTCGGTTTGGTCGTGAAACAAAATTTGCTGCGTAGGAAAGGGCAAGTCGATGCCGTTGGCAGTCAGCTTTTTCTTAATCGCAGAAAGTACCTTGTCCCGCGATCGCAGATCGTCCATTCGTCGCGGCGGAGCAATCCACCATCGAGCGCGGATATTGACCGTACTTCCTGCAAGTTCCATCAGCAGCACGTCAGGAGCAGGGTCCTTCAAAACCTCATCCACGCTGTGCATGGCTTCCATCATTAACTGCTTGGCTCGGTCAATATCATCGCCGTACCCGATACCAACGTCGTATTGCATCCGGCGTTTATCAAAGGCGGTATTCACCATAACAGAATTGGTGAACAATTCGGCATTGGGAATTACAATCCGGCGACCATCATAGGTTCGGATTGTTGTAGCGCGAGTTTCAATACTTTCTACCGTTCCCTCAAAGTTTTTAAACACAATCTGGTCATCGATTTGGAACGGTTCCGTCAAAAGAATTAGGATACCAGCTAGGAAGTTTTGTAAGATATCGCGAAAAGCAAAACCAATCGCTACCCCGCTAATTCCCAGCAGTTGCACCAAATCGCCTGCTTTAAATGTGGGAATTACAATCGACAAGGCAATAAACAGACCAACCAGAACAGTAATACCCTGCGCTAACCTTCCCAAAACCAGTCCCAAGTTCCGGGATTGGCGGTGGTTGCGGGTAAGCCGCCTGACCGCTCTCTTAATTGACCGGCCAACAAAGAAAAAGATTGCAAAAACAATTAACGCTAGTATCATATTAGGCAGCAGGACAATGAAGTCATTGATCATGCTCTCAATCTTGTCCCAGACTCCGGATATTTCTGCTGTCATACAACTTCCTCTTGCATCAGTTGTTATTGATAGTATTAAAATTAGCCATGTCAAACTCTATCTTAAGGCTGTAGATTACTGTAACGTGAGGCTAATTTAGGATTTACACAGCGACAGTAAATATTGGCGATGGTGAGTTAGGCAGAAAGCTAACGCACCAACAATTTTTTTCAAGTGGATATCGAAGCCACATCTTGACCGTTGAGTTTGTGTGCGATCGCATCCAGCACCTTCTGTTCTGCTTCGGAAACCTCTGGGCTACTTTCGGCAATGCGACGGCATTGAGCTAATAGCGGTACTGCAAAGTCGGGGTTAAGTTGCTCTAACAATGCACCCAATGGTTTGGGGGACTTGATGTTAGCAGCAATCCTTTTGAGAGAATCGGGATTTAATTGCAATGCCTTCAATTCTGGCAGAATATCTTCCCAGTTTTTGTTGGGATAACTTGCCAAAATCATGTGAACCATAATTTGATCCATCCCTGCTTGCTGCGCGATCGCAACATTGAGATATTTCTCGCTTTGTTGCTGGATCGCTTGCAGCGTTTCGGTTCCAGGTTCTTCAGTCTCTTCCCTCACTTTGGCTTCGTAAAACTGGCGCGCCGCATATCCCAGCGCGTACAGCATCGTAGCATTCGTACTCGCACCAATCATCGCGCCAGCCAGCGGTACGTTGCGTAAAAAGCCCAAACCAGCTCTCATGGCGTTGCTACCGCCTAGCGCTAACCCAAAAATTGCCAAAACCTCGCCTTTTCGGGCTGGCTGTTGCAAATCCATCCCATAAGCGGCGGCAATTTCATAAACCATTTCGGTTTGAATCGCAGTAGTCGCGGCTAAATCGATCGCCAGCAGTGCAGCCGCGACACCGGGTAAAATGCTGCTAGCAAATCCGACACCACCGGCGTGGATCGCTTTTTCCACCATAATGCGATGGGCAATTTCGCTGGGATCTTCATTGGGATACTTTTGTTGGAGTTCCTTGACTTGAGCTTCGGCTTTGGCTAAGTCGATGCGATCGCTGACCCCAACTAACCAATCAAGCCTGAGTACCCCTGCGACTTGTTTAACAAACGGAAGATTGCCAACATAAGTTACCGCATCTCCGGTTCCTTGCGTCGCTTGTCCAATCAATCGATAAGTTTGTTTAGCAGCAGCTTCCCCCCAATCAACTGCTGTGTCAACAACCGCTTTGCCTGTATTCAGTGCAGATTCTGTTGCCTCGGCAATGAAATTTAACAAACCAGACTTTTGCTGTGAATTAGTTTCTTTTTTTGGCTTTGATTGGTGATCCATGACTGTTTTTTCAATTAATTACAAGACGCCAGGTTTTCACTTGGGACGTAGCCTCTCACAAGCACTGTAATCGGCACCCAACCATCCGTTCCTACACTTTCAATCGTCACTCTTCGTCCATTCTCACCAAGACTTTGAATCGTCACATTTCGCGCGGAATCGATGATGCCAATCACTTCGCTGTTAGCCGTCGGTTGTCGCCGAACCTTAAGACCATTCCTCGCAATAACCTGGCGACAGCTATCCGGTACTTGCGCTAGCAAATATTCACCTTGAATCTGTGTTTTATTTGTATCAGCAGCGAACGAGGGAGCAACTAAAACCGTTGCCGTTAACAAGATCGAACTTGTTAACCTTGTATATTTTTGCCATATCCTCTGCTCTTGCATCGCTTTATCTCCTTTTAAATCTATATGCCAAAACCTTAGAAAAGGTTTTTAGCTCGTTCATCTTCTCCAAGAAAGAATGAATTACCATCCCAAGGGTATAAAATAATTCGACTCGCTGCTGTGCTTGTTGAATTTTCTGGTTTTATTATCGCTAATCAAGCATAAACGCGAGGTTTGCGAGCGCCAACAGCAGCACCAATCATTGCCCCTGCCAAACCCAGCAAAGAGCCAAGTAGAAATGACCAAGCAGCTTTAGCTGTATTACCACCGATATCGCGAACTTGATTTGAGTCTACATTCGGCGCTTGATTCGGTATATTAACACCGCCCTGTTGTTGTACTTGATTGGCAATTTCTCCAGCATTAGCAGCGGCAGCGCCAACAGCACCCGATATCCCGCTTGCTAATAACCAAGAACTAAGTGCTAAGGTAGTTCCCCACAGAATTGCTGCATTCAAAAGTGCTGTTTTCTTAGTCATAGGGCCGCAGCTTTGAGCCATCACCCAACCGCCTAAAAATAGGGAAATCAGCAAACTGATAATCGACAAAATTACGACCCCAAAACCAACGGAACCTGCATCCGCACCTGTTGCACCCGCGCTTAATCCGAGCGCCATTGCCAAAGCGCTTAAACCCTGTTGAGTGCCCAGAGCGATCGCAATTCCTGCCAAAATTGGCCCCCACCTCACTTGGTCGTGGTAATCCACCAGCGGATTGACGATTGTAGGCTCAGTGAGTTGACTGTCCGATCGATCTGGATAAGTCATAAAAGATTAACCCCTGCGTTACGTTGTCATTTTTTCCTTGAAGGTAATTTAATTTTACTTAATCATCATTACCAGAATATCTACCGAGGGACATAATATTTTTAAGTTAAAAATTTTAAATATCAAAAGTAGTAATTTCGCTCATAAAATCGAAATTTTCTTTTAAAAAAAACCCAGCAGCTAGTTTAGAGATGCCCTTAGTTGTGTAGGATATCCTGTAGTTAAGGTGATAATAAAACCTAATAAATCCTTGTGATAGTTGGTGCCAGAAAGGTTTTAGGTTGGCTCCACCCAACCTACGAATGATTAGATAAATTTGTCATATTAAGTACAGGGAAGCTAAATTCATCCACCTAAAGATAGAAAACTATAAAAAAATATCGCTATCTTGATGATTTTTAATTTGCAGAATCCTTCATAACAAGGAAGTATTAGAAGTGATACCTATCTAAAGTAAGTGCACAAGTTGATGTAGATATAGCCATCCTAAATCATTTGTGAATTTCTTACTCCCTCCCCTTGATAAGGGGAGGGTTGGGGTGGGGTCAAAAA
>NZ_JAUBUG010000127.1:0-7663 GCF_036705345.1 Microcoleus sp. B3-D2 | reverse complement strand
AGCCATCGCCCGGAGGTCGCTCCGGGCGGGGCCGGAGCGCCTTTGTTAAGAAAGATGTGAGTAAGGCATAGCCTTAATAAGGGGGGGACAAGAGCAGTCAAAGTCCCCCTTATTAAGGGGGATTTAGGGGGATCGAGACTGGGCTACCAGCAAGAGATACGGAGGGTTTCAGCCTTAAGTTGACACCAATGGCTCTCGTGCTCACCCCACAATAAAATTTAATGTTTGTGGAACAGACATCATTCCTATTAAGCAAGAATAGTGCATGATGTAAGTAGACACCAATGCAATTAGCAATTACCAATTAGCAATTACCAATTATCAATTACCAATTACCTAAATGTTTAACAAAGTTTTGATTGCAAATCGCGGTGAAATTGCCTGCCGAATTATCCGCACACTCGATCGCCTCGGAATTGCTTCAGTAGCAGTATATTCTGAAGCCGACGCCCGCGCCAAGCACGTTTTCGCCGCCAGCGAAGCCTTTTGTATCGGTGCAGCCGCCGCAGCCGAGAGTTATTTGCGGTTCGATCGCATTCTCGAAGTTGCGCGCCAAACTAAAGCTCAAGCTATCCATCCGGGTTACGGCTTTTTGAGCGAAAATGCTGAATTTGCCGAAGCTTGTGCAAGGGAAAATATTGCATTTATCGGCCCGACTCCGAGTCAGTTGCGCTGCTTTGGATTGAAGCACACCGCGCGGGAAATAGCCGCTGCAAATCAAGTGCCGCTAACTCCCGGAAGCGAACTTTTAGCAAGTTTGGAGGATGCCCAAAAAGCGGCTGGGGCGATCGGCTATCCGGTGATGCTCAAAAGTACCGCAGGTGGCGGCGGCATTGGTTTGCAGGCTTGTTTTGGCGATCGAGATTTAGCAGAAGCCTTTGAAAAAGTACAGCGTTTGAGTCAAAGCAATTTTAAACAAAGCGCTGTTTTTTTAGAGAAATACATTCAAACAGCTAGGCACATTGAAGTCCAAATTTTTGGAGATGGCAAAGGCAATGTCATAGCCTTGGGCGAGCGAGATTGTTCGGTGCAGCGACGCAATCAAAAAGTAATTGAAGAAACCCCCGCCCCTGCTATTAGCGACGAACAGCGAAATCAGTTGTACAGTGCAGCAGTGCGGTTGGGAAAAGCGGTAAATTACCAGTCAGCAGGTACTGTTGAATTTGTGTTTGATGTCGATGCGAAACAGTTTTATTTTTTGGAAGTCAACACGCGCTTGCAAGTTGAACACGGCGTTACTGAAGCTGTCAACAACATCGACCTCGTTGAGTGGATGGTAAAACAGGCTTCGGGAGATTTGTTCCCCCTGGAAGAATACCGCTATCGGCCGCAGGGACACTCAATTGAGGTGCGAATTTATGCCGAAGATGCCGGCAAGAATTTTCAGCCGAGTTCCGGGTTGCTGAATCAAGTTGCGTTTCCCGAAAACGTCCGCTGCGACAGTTGGATAGAAACCGGCACGGAGGTTACTCCTTTTTACGATCCGCTGCTAGCCAAAGTAATCGTTTGCGGCGATAATCGAACCCAGGCGATCGCTCAACTCAAAGCTGCTTTAGATGCCAGTGAAATAGCGGGAATTGAAACTAATTTAGATTACCTGCGCCAGATTTTGGACGATTCCCGATTCAGCCGGGGCGAACTGAGCACGCGCTTTTTAAACTCTTTTGAATACGCACCTTTAACGATCGATGTATTGGATGGGGGAACCTACAGCAGCATTCAGGATTATCCGGGGCGGATCGGCTATTGGGATGTGGGCGTGCCGCCTTCTGGGCCGATGGATCATCTGGCATTTCGATCGGCAAATCGTTTAGTAGGCAATCCCGAATCGACAGCAGGATTGGAATTCACAGCGACAGGTCCAACTCTGCGCTTTAATGCCGATACAGTTATTAGTTTGACTGGTGCAACTATGAAGGGAACGCTAAACGGCGAATCGGTGCCGTTTTGGACAGCAATTCCCGTAAAAGCTGGCAGCATTCTCAAGTTAAAAGCCATTCAAGGCGGCGGCTACCGCACTTATTTAGCAGTGAAACACGGCTTTAATGTCCCCGATTATTTGGGCAGCAAATCAACTTTTGTACTGGGCAAATTTGGCGGACACGCGGGCCGCACGCTGCGTCCGGGAGATGTGCTTAAACTGCATCAAACTGCAACTCTGGAAGCGGAAATATCTTTGCCTCCGGAACTAATTCCCACCTACACCAATAATTGGGAAATCGGCGTTTTGTACGGACCTCACGGCGCGCCGGATTTCTTTACTGAGTCAGACATCGAAATGTTTTTCTTTACAGAATGGCAGGTGCATTACAACTCGACGCGGACGGGCATTCGGCTGATCGGCCCGAAGCCCACCTGGGCGCGTCAAGACGGCGGGGAAGCGGGTTTGCACCCGTCTAACATTCACGATAATGCTTACGCGATCGGCACGATCGATTTTACGGGCGATATGCCTGTAATTCTCGGTCTTGACGGCCCGAGTTTGGGAGGTTTTGTGTGTCCTGCTACTATTGTGCAGTCGGAATTGTGGAAAATCGGGCAACTAAAACCGGGGGACAGCATTCGCTTTCACTGTTTGAGTTTTGCTGAAGCTTTGCAGCGGGAATTAGCACAAAATAGGCAAATTGCTACTTTTAGTTTGCCTATTTTTGGGGAAAATGCGGAGGAATTGCCCGCAGTTCCCGCCTCTCCAATTTTGCACGAAATTCCCGAATCTCCGGGACAGGTTGCTGTTACTTACCGTCAAGCTGGGGATAAATATATTCTAGTTGAATACGGCCCGTTGGTGCTGGATTTAAATTTGCGTTTTCGGGCGCACGCATTGATGGAACAGTTGAAAGCAAATCCGTTGCCTGGTGTTATCGAATTAGTGCCGGGAATGCGATCGCTCCAAATTCACTTTGACAGTCGCCAGATTTCGCAACAGCAGCTAATGCAGGCGCTGATTGCGGCGGAGGCGGAACTTCCGGCGATCGAGGATTTGGAAGTGCCGGCGCGAATTGTGCACTTGCCTTTATCTTGGGAAGATGAATCGACGCTGTTGGCCATTGAAAAATATATGCAGTCTGTGCGATCGGATGCACCTTGGTGTCCCAGCAATATTGAGTTTATTCGCCGCATAAACGGGCTTGATAGCATCGAACAAGTCAGAGAAATTGTATTTAATGCTAGCTATTTAGTGATGGGTTTGGGAGACGTTTATTTAGGCGCGCCCGTGGCAACTCCCCTCGATCCGCGCCACCGTTTGGTTACTACTAAATACAATCCCGCCCGCACTTGGACTCCTGAAAATGCAGTGGGCATTGGCGGCGCGTATTTGTGCGTTTACGGGATGGAAGGGCCCGGAGGTTATCAATTTGTCGGTCGCACGGTGCAAATGTGGAATCGGTTCAAACAAACGGCGGATTTCCAGTCTGGTAAACCTTGGCTTTTGCGCTTTTTTGACCAAATCCGATTTTATCCGGTTTCTCATGAGGAATTGCACCGCTGTCGGGAAGAATTTATTGAAGGGAAGTTTAAATTAAAGGTTGAGGAAATCACTTTTAATTTGAGAGAATACAATGAGTTTTTGCATTCTATTGCGGGCAGTGCGGCTGAGTTTAAAGCGCAGCAGCAGGCCGCATTTAATGCAGAGCGCGATCGCTGGGCTGCATCCGGGGAATTTGAAGCTGAATCTGCCCCAGAATCCTCGGCGGATGTGGGTTCTGAAACGGCGGCGGAGGTTGCTTTGCCGAGCGGTTGTGAGGCAGTCGTCGCTCACGTTTCGGCCAATGTTTGGCAGGTGCTGGTTAATGTTGGAGATGCGGTTGCTGAGGGCGATCGCCTGTTAATTCTGGAAGCGATGAAAATGGAAATTGCTATTACTGCTGATGTTGCGGGCACTGTCGCCCAATTGTTTTGTGAAAAGGGGCAAACGGTGACAGCCGGACAAATTCTAGCGGCTGTTCAACCGAATTAATCCCTGTGTTGTCAGTTCGGGGACAGGGGGAAGCTAGGCAGCAACCAAATCAGTAACTACTCTCTGGGTTAGCCGCTGCATACGTTAGTTTTGATCCTCAAGGATTCTCTGCCAATTGGGGATTTATTGACCGCCGAGGTCGGTGGGCGGCCCGACCCCAATACCCGGATGTGAATTCCTTCTCCGAACGATTTGCTGTTGTCGGTGGCGGGCAAGAGTGGGGCTTCATTGCCCGCTAGACCATTGCATCACGCGATCGCCTCTAAAACTGTTTGGCCAAAGCGAATCGTTAATTTAGGATTTATCAGTGTTGGTATTTGTTGGCTCTGCACAATCAAGTTAAGAAAGGCGCAGATGAGCGAGACTGAGGAACATCAAGTTAATCTCCAGGTAGATTGAGATATTTTTGGAGAAGTTCAGCCAAATCACCAGCCAAGTTCCTAAATTTTTTCATGTTGTACAGCTCACCCAATAATATGGCTTCAGTATCAAAGGTAATTATCATCGGCGGTGGAATTGGCGGTCTGACCCTAGCCCGTGCCTGTCTCGATGTGGGCATTGCACTTGAAGTATAGGAGAAGCGCGGTCGGGATGTTATGCTCTCAGGGCCCGGAGGGATATTCATCCAACGCAATGCTTTGCGCGTCTACAAGCTCTTGCAATCAGGGCAGATTTACCAGCGCTTCTACCATTCGGGAGGCAAGATCCTCAAAGGTGGGTTTTTTGACCAAAAAGGGAAACCCCTCTACATTAACGCTCCTCAATTCATAGGCGAAGATGACTTGGGTGTCTGCCTCCTGCGACCTGAACTTCAGCAGATTTTATTGGAAGCCTTGCCAGAGGGAACGGTGCGGACTGGCGCTGCCTTTGATAAATTTGAGGACACGGGCAACGGCATTCGGGTCTTTTTCTCTGATGGTCACACTGCTGAGGGTGACATCTTAGTAGGGGCTGATGGTCTTTACTCCAAGGTACGGGCTAAGCTGAATGGTAATGAGCGGTTAGAGGAGCCTGTGTACAGTGGGACTTGCTGCTGGAGAGGCTACTTTGATGGCTCTGGCTTACCGCTCGATTCACAATACAGTTGGGCAGAATTCTGGGGTCAGGGCGATCGTTTTGGCTACTTCGATGTCGGTGGCGGTCGGTTTGCTTTCTATGCTTTCAACAACACCCCAGCGGGCGGTAATGACGATGCAGTGGGCGGTTCCTTGAATGCCTTGCGCTCTCTGTTTAAAGGCTATGCTGACCCAGTACCGGCTATCATCGAAGCTCTCGACGGGGAGAAGATTTACCGAGATGATATTGTAGATCGGCTACCGCTCGGAACCCAATGGGGGCAAGGGCGAGTTACCTTAATCGGGGATGCCGCGCACCCAGTTCAACCGAATATCGGTCAAGGGGGTTGTATGGCGGTGGAAGACTCCTTTGAACTAGCGAAACTGCTCTTGACTAGCCAAGGTGGTAGTGATACTGTTCCTTCTGTTTTGCGGCAGTTTGAAGCCAGTCGCACTCAGCGAGTCACTCGCGTATTCAATAGCTCCAGACAAATAGGCAAATTAGGGCAGGCGGATACGGCGATCGGATGTTTGTTGCGGAACTACATTTACAAGCTCACTCCTACAAGGTTGGCTGACTTGCAGTTCAAATGGTTGTTTGATTACCAACCTCAATGGAATCCGACCCGTACAAATCATTTAGAATAAGTTTGACATTGGGAAACACAAAATACTCCGTCAGTTTCCCAACGATGACCATTGTTAGAAACCTCTGTGGCGTTACAGTTAAGGTAATTCATTTCAGCCCTATTCGACAAAGAAGTTTACCCTAGCTTATTCATTTTACCTGAGAGTAAACATTACTCTTTCACCAATACCGCCTATATTTCAGGGTAAACCAATGACTCAAGAAAATAACTGGTTTGAGACAGCACGATTGGGAATGTTTGTTCACTGGAGTCATAGCAGCCAGTGTGGGTACGAATTATCTTGGCCGTTGGTCGGAGGCGTCTTTAGCCTGCCGTACTGCCAAGATGTCCCGGTAGCGGATTATCACCGCACCGCCCAAACTTTCAATCCGACTGAATACGACCCTAAAACTTGGGCGCATTTAGCGAAACGCTTGGGGATGCAGTATGTGATTTTGACGGCTAAACATCATGATGGATTTTCCTTATTTCATACCCAGCAATCCGACTTTTCTATTGAGTATGCCCCGTACAAAAAAGATATTGTCCGAGAATTTGTGGAGGCGATGCGGGCTGAAGGTTTGCGAATTGGGTTGTATTTTTCCTTGATAGACTGGCATTACCCTGACTACCCGGCTTTTACAGAAGCCGATAAACCGTATCAGTTTGGGAAATTCAGACAGCCGACAAGTTCTCAGTGGGAGCGCTACCTTGAATTTATGTTCGCTCAAGTCAGAGAATTGTTGAGCAACTACGGAAAAATTGACTTGCTTTGGTTTGATGGCGGTTGGGAACGAAAACCAGAACAATGGCAAGCTAAACAGCTACATGAAATGATTCGCTCGCTGCAACCGCATTTGCTAATCAACGATCGCCTCCCTGGATTTGGAGACTTCGATACCTGCGAGCAATTCATTCCTCCCCAACCGCCTCCGCGCACTTGGGAAGCTTGCCTAACTCTGAATGAAAGCTGGGGTTACAACCCGAAGGACACCCAATTCAAGTCAGCTCGCCAACTTATTCATACCCTCTGTGAAGTTGCCGGTAAAGGTGGCAATCTGCTGTTGAATGTCAGTCCTATGGGCAATGGGCAGATTCAATCTGAACAATTGGATTTGTTGCAATCCGTAGAAGAATGGCTGGCTGTCCATGCCCAGAGCATCGTAGGAACAAAGCCTGGACTGGAACCTTGGCAATTCTACGGCCCTTCTACTCGGCGGGGCAATCGCTTTTACTTATTCTTGCTGATGAAGCCCTACGACTCAGTAACAGTAAGAGGTGTACCTATTAAACGGATTCAAGCAGTTTATCTGCTAGCTGGAGGGCAGTTATTGGAACACTCAACTCGCTGTGCCATTTTCGATTCTATGTTAAGTGCCGATCCTCTTGGGGAGTTAACGATTCAAGTGCCTGAACAAGCTCTCGATCCCTATGCTACGGTGATTGCAGTTGATATTGCTCCAGCCAACGATCCTTAGAACAAGATTTGGCCAGTGTAGCGATCGCACTTCTTGACTTCCTACCCCAGGAGCCGATCGCATCCAGCTCAATCTCACGATCGCACTTTGGGTTCCATCTTATACAAATCATTCAGAATAAGCTTGACATCGGGAAACGTGAAATACTCTTTCAGTTTCCCAATGCGATAATTGGTAGTCCTCCATAGTCAGGGTTAAGATAGTTTTTCAATTACTTCAAAACTCGTTAGAATGATGGATAAAATCCCTGAGAGATGCCAATATAATTTGAAAGTTATTTAGAAAAATTAAGCGTTTTTCTCACCAATCGACAGAGCCTCGACCTCAGAGTATTATTAAAATTTTCGGAGTCATAAATTTTACCACTATCCTTGTCTTCCCCTTTGTGTCTTTTGCCAGTAAAAACTGCGGACAAAGAGATACCAAAATCTGTATGACTGACAGCAAATTGCCTCGGTCACTGGTGCTAAATAGGGCTTGCTGAATAAGTTAAGAAAAATCACGATAGCAATTGAGGAATGATTCAAGTTCAGCGACACATAA
>NZ_JAUBUG010000198.1:0-1012 GCF_036705345.1 Microcoleus sp. B3-D2 | reverse complement strand
CCACTTGCTGTAATGTTCTGGATACTGGCAAGATTCGTAATCGTATTTTGTGTACCCGCATTTAAGGTTGCACTGATTGTTCCTCCTACAATAGTACCAGTCACCGTAATATTATCAAAAGTACCACTGGTTCCGGTTACACTTGTTGCACTTACCGTTCCAATCTGAGCTGTTCCCGTTACACTGATATTGGTCAGACCACTTAAATTACTGATCGTGGCATTCGTGATGTTCGCATTTGTTGCAGTAAGCGTGCTTACGTTTGCAAGGTTAGTGATGCTATTTTGTGCACTTGTACTTAATGAGCCGCTTAAAGTTCCCGCACTGATCGTTCCACTTGCTGTAATATTCTGGATACTCGCAAGATTCGTAATCGTATTTTGTGTTCCCGCATTTAAGGTTGCACTGATCGTACCGCCTACGATAGTACCGGTCACCGTAATATTATCAAAAGTACCTGATCCTCCGGTTACACTTGTTGCACTTACAGTTCCGATCTGAGCCGTTCCCGTTACACTGATATTGGTCAGACCACTTAAATTACTGATCGTGGCATTCGTGATGTTCGCATTTGTTGCAGTAAGCGTGCTTACGTTTGCAAGATTAGTGATGCTATTTTGTGCACTTGTACTTAATGAGCCGCTTAAAGTTCCTGCACTGATCGTGCCACTTGCTGTAATATTCTGGATACTGGCAAGATTCGTAATCGTATTTTGTGTACCCGCATTTAAGGTTGCACTGATTGTACCGCCTACAATAGTACCCGTTACTGTAATATTATCAAAAGTACCACTGGTTCCGGTTACACTGGTTGCACTTACAGTTCCTGCCTGTACCGTTCCCGTTACACTGATATTGGTTAAACCAGTCAGATTCGTAATATTCGCTGTTGTGATGTTCGCATTTGTTGCAGTAAGCGTGCTCACGTTTGCTAAGTTCGTAATCGAGTTCTGTGCTGATGTTGACAGACTTCCGCTTAAGGTTCCCGCACTGATCGTTCCACTTGCTGTAA
>NZ_JAUBUG010000126.1:0-8255 GCF_036705345.1 Microcoleus sp. B3-D2 | reverse complement strand
ACTGCACTATACTTGATTTGCTTTTTTGTACATCCTACCTAGTTTATCATTTGTTCGGTCTTAAGTAAACCGTATTGCCCTATATTGTTGAATCTGACTTGTTTAGTATTCCAAGCCAAAGCAGATTTTCCCTCCAACAGAGCCAACTTGTATGAGGAAGGACTGGAAATTATGCTCAGAAAATGGGATGAAACCAGAGGCATTCAACGGGATGAAGTTTATCGCAATTTAAATTTTTCCCACAAGCAACATTTACTTGCTTTTGTGGCAGCTATTACTTTTGAAAGGGGCGATTACTTTTTTGAAAAAAACACAGTTCAGCAATTGATTGCCGACTATCTAGCTAACTTGCCAGATGGCACAACTGACCCCGTTCAGTTGGAGAGCCATAGTGAGGTTGTGCTGAAGGCTATCGAGGCACAACATGGATTATTAGTGGAGAGGGCAAGAGGGATTTATTCGTTTTCTCATCTAACATTCCAAGAGTATTTTACTGCTACAGAAATAGTTAACCATTCCGCTCCACAAGCTTTGGGAAAACTGGTCAGCCACCTAACCGAGAAGCGTTGGCGAGAAGTCTTGTTGTTAGCAGTTGGGATGTTGCAAAAAGCTGATGAGTTTTTACTGTTAATGAAACAACAAGTTGATGGACTGGTCGCTAAGGACAAGCAGTTACAGCAATTCCTACTGTGGGTAAACCAAAAATCCCTTTCTGTTGATTTTCCTTACAAACCTGCGGCAGTGAGATTCTTTTACTTTTCCCTTCTTCCATCCATTGAGCTTGCTCTTCATCGTAACCCTGAAAGTTTCCTTGACCCAGCCCTTTACCTTGCCGTTAAACATACCTTTGATCCTGCTATTGAAATTACCCTGGACCTTGTTCTTGACCTTGCCATTTTGCCTGTACTCGACGGTGCTATTGACCCAGCCCTTAGTCTTGCCCACGACATTCTTCTTGTCCCTCTTGTTGAACCTGAATTAATGCAAGCACTGCAAGAACTTAAGAAACAGCTACCTCAGCCAGATGGTGATAAGGAAATATTTAGGAAATGGTGGCAAGCTAATGGACAAGTTTGGACTAGCAAATTAAGAAAAATCATCATTTCCTACCGCAATATAGGTCACGATTGGCAATTTAGCGAACAGCAGAAGTCATTGCTAAGGAAGTATTACGATGCTAATAAAGTGCTGGTATATTGCCTCAATAGCGCTTCTAATGTATCTCCTGCTGTGCGGCAGGAAATTGAAGGAACATTGCTGTTGCCGATCGCACATCTCCACAAAACCGGTGACAAGTGCGATCGCCCGCTCTAATTCCACTCGCTACCTACTCCCATATTAAGATGCGAGCGCCCCACAATTCCTCATTCAAAGCGGGGAAAGTGTCAAAGGATATATCCACCTTGAAAAATTGGGAAAAATGGCAAAAAGCCCCCTTTTTTAGGGAGCTTACTTAGCGACTTCAGTTAAGCTCAAAACAGAAATCCTACTGCGCCTTTGGCAATTACTTTTGAGGGGTTGCTACACGAACTTTGGGAATATCCATTATCGGTGCATTCACCCCAAGCATCAAATCGTTAGGATTAACAATCTCCACCAGAGGCTCGTTCAAAGCCATAATCAAACCGTCCGATTCACCCGGAACGGGCGATCGAGCAAACTGGGGAGCAAACAATTGGCGCTCGCCACCGACACCAGACACTAGCGCAATCAACAAAGCTGCGATCGCACCTCCACCCAAAATCCAAGTTTGTTTCGGCTTGCGTTCCACCCGCTGCAAAACCTTCGTCGCCAACTCTTGTGCAGATTGTTCCGCAGCAGGCACCGGCATTGCCTGAAAACTCTGCTGCATCATCAGCAGTCGTGAGTACAAACGTTTCGTAGCGGGGTCATTTGTCAGCCACTCCTCAACTTGCCGACGTTCTGTCGCCGTCACTTCACCGTCGAGGTAGGCACTCAGCAATTCAAAACGATCGCGCATCATAGTAGTTACATTCCCCTGGGGATAATTGTTGTTAGCTTGAGTTTCAGCGAGTGAATCCCCGATACCTTGCTGATTCTGATTTTTATCCGATTCAAAGTTATAATTCATATTTCAAAATTGCTTTAATTGGGGGAAGGATGCCCTCGGGGTTAGAATGATTTACTGCTTTTTTATATTTTAAAAAAGAAGTTTTGATGTGACAGCACACATCACCAAATCTTCTTGCTCTGCCTCTAAAAGCACTATTGCTAATTACCATCGAGATATTTTTGCAATTCCAACTGCAATCTTTGGCGAGCTCTAGCAATTCTCGACTTGACAGTTCCCAGAGAAACTCCGGTCATTTCGGCTATTTCCTCATAGGCTAAACCTTCAATTTCTCTTAAAACAATTGTCGTGCGGAATACTTCCGGCAAATCGGCGATCGCCACCCGCAACTGGTCGTAAAATTCTCTAGTCGTCAAATCTTCATCAGGCCCCGGACTGTCGGCCGGAATTTCCCAATCTACCTCGCCATCTTCCAGAGCACGGGGTACGTCCAACGACAGCGGAGTTCGCACCCGCTTGCGCTTCCGCAACTCATCGTAAAACAAATTAGTGGCGATGCGGCTCAGCCAGCCCCGAAATTTAACAGGCTCTTGCAAGCGGTTAATATTCCGGTAGACCCGAATCCAGACTTCCTGAGCCAAGTCTGCTCGGTCTTGCCAGTCAGGGGCCAAGTGATAAAGTACCCTGTCTACGTGGGACTGATACCGCTTCAACAGTTCTGAAAAGGCAGTGCTCTCAGGTCGATTTCCTTCCTGACAACGCAATACCAAGTCATAATTAGAGAGTTTTTCGGCTGGCAATTGCACTCTTTGAACGGTCGCCACAACCGCAGACCAGGACACGGAAATAAAGTCGCTCATCGGTGGAATTGGCTCATCGAACATTCCACACTTTTTGACGGTAGCAGATCCCGATTGGTTCCCGCGCTCGGAAACTGCGATCGGCTTCAGTCATCAAACAGTCAATGACTGCTGACTGCTTACTAATGCCCGACAACCTCGCACGCTCCAATACTAACCCAACTGCTAGAACCGTCGGCCCAATGTTCCTTTTTCCAAATCGGTACATTGTGTTTGAGCGTATCTATCGCGTACTGGCAAGCTGCAAAGGCCTCCCCCCGGTGGGGACAGCCAACAGCCACCAGTACGCTGATTTCGCCCACCTGCAAGTGTCCGACTCGGTGGTGAATGGCGACCCGATTGACATCGGCCCACTGGCGGCGGATTTCCGTAGCGATTTGCTGGAATACTCGCACGGCCATAGGTTCGTAGGCTTGATATTCTAGGGAAACTACAGCTTGACCGTCAGTTTGGTTGCGGACTGTACCGCTCATCATTACCACGGCTCCGTTCGCGGGGTCATCTGCCAAAGCGTATATTTCCTCTACAGACAACGGCGCTAAGGTAATGGCGAAGCTGTCTGATTCATGGCGTTGAGGAATTGTGCCGATCGAAAGTGCAGCGCTAGAGTTCATTGCCAAAGAAGTGGTGGTGGAGAAGTTAATTGATCTTGACACAAATCAAGTCGCGATCGATCTTGCATCGTTGTCCGGGAAACGGGGTGGCTAATGTTGAGAGCCATCTCGTAGCACGGGCGAAGACCCGACGCCATCACCCCGAACTTTTGTACCAGTGCGATCGGCTACAATATAACTCGCCCCAACCAAATTAAGAGCGTGATTGAAGACGAGCAGGATGCTTGTTCGATCCAATTAACTGCCGATATTGCTGTAGCAACTCAATAAATAAGCACACCCCAATAAGTAGTGTCATTCGTAACTCGGTACAAGCAATCTCAAACCCCAAGCGATTACTTTGTTCCCTTTTGAATGACACAGTTAACTTTAATTCGATCCTCCTACTTATCGGTGTAGCCAAAATTTTTAGCAGCAGATGTAAACTTTATTTATTTTTTTGTTCCGGAAAGCTACTTAGATGACATGATATACCTGTGCAGGGTTGAGGCAAATTGGCGGATACTAGACAAAAGCAAAATCGTAACGCCCTCATGTGCCTTATATGAAACATAAGTTAATAGTTTGGGCTGTTAATGGAGGTTTCGACCTGAGTCTGCACCAATAAATGTTAAAAACAATTACGAGGAAACTATGGAAGCACTAGCATTGAGCCACTCTTTTGTTGCTTATGAATCTCCAGAGTCCGAACTCCAAGTCAAGTCCTTAGACGAGCTGGGCTTGAAAATTCCTAATTCTGCATGGATAGGCGTTGCAGGTATGGCAGTAGCCCTATCTGTTCTGAGTGTCGGTGGCGAAGCCCAGGCCGCTTGCTACTCCCGCTGCGGCAAGAAAAGCCATCACGGCCATCACAGCTACGCCAAAGTTGTCACGAATGGCAGCCGACTGAATATCCGCAACCGCCCCGATAGCTGTTCTCATGTAATCGGCAAGTTATATTATGGCGATCACGTAAAATTGACCGGTCGTTCCAAAAACGGCTGGCTCCAACTCAAAGGTGGTGGCTGGGTGTCTGCATCCTGGATCTCCTAACTCTTAACTAGAACACTTTACATTTCTAGAAAGAGTTTTAATCGTTACCCGGCCATACTGGGTAACGATTATTTTAAAGAGGCGATGGAGATTGAAAATAATCAAATATCCAAAATTCAAGACTAACAACTAACAGCCTAAACTTTACCACCGCCGATCAGATAAAGTAATGCCATCCGCACCGCCACGCCGCTGGTAACTTGCTGAGAAATCAGGCTAAACTGGGCATCGTCCATCAAATCCGAACTAATTTCCACGCCGCGGTTAACCGGGCCTGGGTGCAACACCTTCACATCAGGCTTGCAGAGTTTGAGCCGATCGCGCGTAATCCCGTACAAAGAATGGTACTCTCGTAAACTCGGCAGCAAATGGTCGCTCATCCGTTCCTTTTGCAGCCGCAAAGTCATCACAAAATCAGCATCGGCCAAAGCAGGTTCAAGCTGCCAATGCAAAAATAACTTGCCTTCCCTACCATCGCCACACTCAGCAAACAACAGCGGCAGCAAAGTCGGCGGCCCGGCTAAATGGACCTCTGCCCCAGAAGCCGTTAGACTCCAAATATTAGACCTAGCCACCCGCGAATGCAAGATATCCCCCACCACAGCAATTTTTTTACCCGCTAAAAGTTCCAGCCGCGGACGTTCGGTATCTAACAGAGTACAAATAGTAAATAAGTCTAGCAAACCTTGTGATGGGTGTTCGTGCTGGCCGTCTCCTGCATTGAGAACGCTGACTCTCGAACCCAAGCGATCCATTTCCGAAGCAATTGTGCTGGGAACTCCAGCTTGTTCGTGCCGGATCACCATCAAATCCGTTCCCATCGCCAGATAAGTCTTAGCCGTATCCAGAATAGTCTCTCCCTTCGTCAGAGAAGAACTTCCCGGGGTAAAATTCAGCGTATCCGCTGACAGTCGCTTCGCCGCCAACTCAAAACTATTGCGAGTTCGGGTAGAAGGTTCAAAAAACAAATTCGCGACCACTTGACCCTGCAGGGCAGGCACTTTCTTCGTGCGGCGGCCGAGCACCTCCCGAAAACTGGCTGCAGTTTGCAGCACCGTATCGTATTCGTCCGAGGTAAAATCAGCCAGAGTGAGAATGTGTCGCCTTGTCCAAGTCATACAATTTTAGATTTGAGATTTGAGATTTGAGATTTATTGAATCAAGACGGACGATGGGTTTGGAACTTGCCTGCGGGTCCGCGTGGGACAGCCTAGAATGTTCGATCGACATTTAGGGGTGGCGATCAACAGTATCCAACAATTTTCGATCGCTTTTGCGGTAAGTAGAGTTATAATCAGTTTATGTAGCTCAGACCCCACTCTCACAGCGAACCCAGCGTCGAAGGTGAAACAGGTGTGGTTTACCCGCAGGAAAGCGGAAATTACGCTGTAGCAGCGAAAGAGCAGTAGTTGCAGTTTCTCCTACGCAAACTCAGCCTTGTCAAGAACAAGCCGAACGTAGCCCTTGCATCTGCCACTATGTGGAAACAACGATGTGGAAACAATCGAGGCGGCAAACCTCCCACTGTCGATCGACAGCATATAGCGGGACAATTTAAAGATGATTAATTCTTTGAAGTCGGTCTTGACTCTTCAGTCCTGCTTATAGGCCCTTGTCAAAACGAACAGTGTTAAGATACAAGTTGAATATGTAGCTTCCCGACAAAAATCTACACGTATCTTGGCGAGACTGTTCTTGGCGAAACTGCGGTAAAAAGTGAGAGCTGGGAAGTGGTAATTACACAAGATTTAAACAATTCAAGAGGTATTATGAGCCAGCAGGTTATACAGCCGATGGTTAAGTTCCAGCGTCAGGTGCATTCTCTCGTCACGTCTGACATTATCAAACCGACAGACAGTATTTGGAAAATTGCTCTGCTTTACGGCGACGAATGGCCGTACTGGAAACAGCAATTGCTAGAGTTTGATTTTTCTATGCAAGACCCCGTGAGCGAGTTGATAGCTGTAGAAGCTTGGGACGAGGAATAACAGAGGAGACGGAGGAATTGGGTGTCGAAGAGAAATCCCGAGGCGATCGGGTAAATTTTCTTTCATAAATTTCCGTTGCTAGCTTCTTCCCTCTTCGCTCTTCCCTTTGCCTTCTTCCTAATGACTTGTGACTTTTGGCTTTTGGCTTTTGAGTTTTGACTTCTGACTTTTGTTAAAGGGAAGCTGCTAAAGCTCGAGCTAATTGTTGAGCAGTTTGAAAGCGAGCCCCAGGCTTAGCTGCCGTGGTTCGCAAAATCGTCTCTCGCAGCTTGGGGGCGATCGTCGGAATATTTTCGATCTTAAACCCGTAACCTCCAGCTATTTTCCCGTAAAAGTTTTGAGGGCTTTGGGCCGTCAGCAAAAAAATCAAAGTAGGCCCAATAGCATATAAATCCGACTGAGGCAGAGGCTGTCCCCGGTCTTGTTCTGGTGCGGTGTAGCCTTCAACGCCGATGCGAGTGCCCGGAGGAGTGCCGATTTCTTTAACGGCGCCAAAATCCAGCACTGTAATGCGATTGTCCCGGTGCCGCACCAGCAAATTAGCAGGTTTAATATCCCGGTGGACGATCGGGGGTTTTTGAGAGTGAATGTAGTCCAAAACCTCACAGGTTTGGATCATCCACTCTATTGCTTGTTGGGGAGCAACAGGGCCGCGGTTGTAGATGCGTTTTTCTAAATCCTCGCCGTGGAGCATTTCCATCACCAAGTATTTTTTGCCCCCTTCCACAAAAAAGTCAAAAAACTGAGGAATTCCCTGATGGTGGAGGGCCTTAAGAGTTTTAGCTTCACGTTCAAACAGTTCTTGAGCTTTGGCGATTTGAGCCATATCAGCATTCATTTCCTTGAGGACTACCAGAGAAGCGGCGGGGGAACTTCCGGGTTGTTGAGCTTTCGCTTTATCTCGATCCCAGGCTAAAGTCGTTGTCCCCATACCGCCTTGGCCCAAAGTTCGCAGCACTTGGTAGTGGCGCACCGTGCGATCGACTTTAATCGGTTCGCCGCAGTGGATGCAGAATAAATTCCCCGGCGGGTTTCCCGCATGGGTACACCTCGGGGGGGCGAGATTGACGGTGGGGTTCGCCTCAATCTTGCCGCCGACTTCAATAGTAATAACTTGGAAATGCAGAATTGGGCCGCCCCGCGCCAACTGGATCAGGGCACCGTCGGATATCCAACCCTGAGACATGAGAATACCGTTTACCAAAGTGCCATTTGTCCCCGAATTGACTAAGTACCACTGACTGGCTCTCCCGTTATTAACTCTTTGCAGTTCCAGATGCTGCCGCGACACTAGAGCATTAGGGATCACAACGTGATTGTCTGGAGAGCGGCCGATGCGAATAATGGATTCGCTCTCGAAACTCCACTGTTGCAGGGGGGTCTGTTTTTCTGGGTCTAAAAGAGTCAGCAGCATTTTTGATGGATGTGGTTAATCTGCTAATAACTAGCAGGAGTTGCCCCGCTTCTGGCTGGGCAATTCTTTTGCCAGCGCCAACTGTAATAGCTGGCTATTGAACGAGGAACTAATAACTAGCTGGCGTTGCAGCGTTTAACCGTAAATTTACTAGAAATCGATCTGTTGCATCGTTCGCGTAATAGGTATTATTACTATGATTTCAGCCCTTAGCTTCATCAAATCTTGATTAAAGCACATTAGACCTCTTGCAAAATAATTTTATGATATAATGAAAGATTTTGCTGAGAGTTGATTGAATCCCAACTCCTAACT
>NZ_JAUBUG010000125.1:0-8436 GCF_036705345.1 Microcoleus sp. B3-D2 | reverse complement strand
AGGCATGGCAGAGCAGACGATCGCCGATTACGATAATACCTTTAGTATACGTCCTAACCGCCTTGACGGTTGCTATACAACTACCCCAAAATAGTTAATGATTGAAAGATTGATTTCATCGGCATCTCAGGGATATTGCCTCAAGGCAATTGCGGCGGAAACTTTGTTTAAGCAAGTCGAGCGGTAGCAGCGCGTGATTCGTGGTTTTATAAGGCAGCAACTGCGGAAATTTATGCGGTTTTTACTAATACTGAACCTGTGAAAGTTGGGTCAAAATCAGAAGTTGGGGAAAATCCGCTGACGAAACGAGAACAGGAAATCTTGGCTTTATTTGCGGGGGGAAAAGCAATCAGGAAATAGCTCAAATATTGTACATTCCTCCGGGTACGGTGCGGGTGCACGTACACGCGATTTTGCAAAAGTTAGAAGTGCGCGATCGCACTCAAGCTGCTGTACTAGCAATTCAGAAGGCATTGGTTGCTGAAGAACTTTTGGCGATCGAACCTTGACCAGGGCGGGTTTTGTACCGGAATTGTCGGTTTTTTAAAGGAATTATTGGCTAAACCCGCCCCTATCAAGATGCCTCTGTGGCAGGTTCACGCAAAATTAGTATCATTCGTCTTGATTTTTAATTTTACTGATGACATTTAATCTTTAAATTTGCTAAGCTGTATACGCCTTGATTTTCCTAACGTCATCTAACCAAAGGTGTATTATGCCAAATTTTATCAGTTCAGTTTTTAGTTCGATCGCCATTCTCGACCCTGCCCTTCCCGATGGCGAAACTCTCCGCAACGGCATCGCAGCGGGGACAGAAGTTATTACCCTGGATGGGGCGCGGGATGGACTAGAACAAATCACGGCCGCCCTAGCGAGTCGCAGCAATATAAAAAGCATTCATATCCTCTCCCACGGCCGCCCGGCGAGTTTGCAGCTAGGCGCGATCGATCTAAACTTGACAAATTTAGAAACTTATGCTAACCAATTGCAGCGTTGGTCGCGATCGCTGGCAGACAGTGCAGAAATTTTGCTGTACGGGTGCGATGTAGCGGCGGGAGAGAAGGGCGCTAACTTTGTGCAGCAACTGAGTCAGCTAACCAAGGCAAAAATTGCTGCTTCTAGATCGCCGATCGGCAGTTCCGCTATGGGCGGAGATTGGGAATTAGATTATACAACAGGAGCGGTGTCCTCTGGGTTGGCGATCGACCCAGCGACAATGGCCGCTTATCAATTTGTGTTCGGTCTACAATTTTTGGGACAAGCACAAATTCCGGGAAATACAAATGATGGTTCCGGAAACCGGATAGGTGGACTGTCTGGCCTTACCTACGACGCGGGCACCAACACTTACTACGCTATCTCCGACGGCCGCAATAGTGGTAGCAGTCTCGGTCCGTCTCGCTTTTACACCCTCACTATACCTAATGTGAGTTCGGGTAGCTTGGCAACAGGAGGAGTGGTTTTTACAGGGGTGAGACAGATTGGCAATCCGCCTCCCTTTGCTGCAGATACATCGGATACAGAGGGCATTGGCTACATCGGTGGCAATGTCTTCGTCTCTTCTGAAGGAAATTTCTCGACAAATACCCAGCCTTTTATCAATAGATTCGACATTGCAACAGGAGTTCAAAACCTAGCACTGACTATTCCTTCTCCCAAATACGACGTATCATCAGCAGATACTACCAGTGGCATCCGCAACAATCAAGCTTTTGAAAGTCTGACCATTACTCCGAGTCAAAGTTTTCTGTTTACAGCAACAGAAAATGCTCTCGAACAAGACGGCCCTGCTTCAAATACAACGGCTACCATTGGCACGCGATCGCGAATTTTAAGATATAACTTAGGCACAAACACCGCAAACGGAGAATTTCTTTACCACACCGATCCAGGCAACGGCATTTCGGAAATGCTGGCCGTTGATGATAATACGCTGCTGGTTCTAGAACGTTTTTTCAACCCAGCTACAGGGGCAGGCGATTTGAAGCTTTATCAAATTTCTTTAACGGGTGCAACTGACATTCAAAGCAATACTGGCTTGACTGCTTCTGGTGTTGCTGGCATTACACCGGTATCAAAAACTCTGATTGCTGATTTCCCAAACACTTCAGGCTTTCCGGTAAACAATTTTGAAGGGATGACATTTGGGCCTTCTCAAACGGCAACTGGGAAGCCATCGCTTATTCTTGTCAGCGACAACAATTTTACTTCTTTCCTTCCCACCGCATTCGCAGCCTTTGCAGCCAACAACGCACCTGTACTCAACAACAGCGGTTCCCCGGTACTAACAGCAATTAACGAAGATGTACCTTCTGCTAGCAACACCGGCACCTTAGTTTCTACTTTAATTGCAGGTGCAGTTACAGATCCCGACACCGCCGACACTCAAGGAATTGCAGTCACGGGGACAGACAATACTAACGGCAGTTGGGAATATTCAACTGATAGCGGTTCGACTTGGACGGCATTCGTTACACCGTCAACAGCAGCAGCGAGACTGCTAGCAGGCAATGCCAGCATCCGCTTTGTTCCCAATGCTGACTACAACGGCACTGCCAATATCACTTATCAGGCATGGGATGGAACGACGACTAACTCTAGCGGTAGTACCTTCACGAACGGCGGGACGGCGGATATTTCGACTGCCAGCAGTATCGGCGGGTTAGCAGCTTTCAGTACAGCATCCGAGACAGCAACAATTACCGTCGATACGATCTTGCCTGCTGCTTCCAATCTAGCCACTACCAACATTATCGTCAGTGGCGGCACTACAGTAAATTTTACGGTAGACTACAGCGACAACTTTGCTGTCAACAGCAGCAGTTTGGATAATTCAGACATTCGGGTGACTGGACCCAACGGATTTAACCAATTAGCGACACTGGTAAGCTTTACCCCAACTGGCAACGGCACTCTTCGCACGGCTACCTATCAGATTACCGCACCAGGTGGTAGTTGGGATTTGGGCGACAATGGGGATTATGCGATCGCGATCGAATCGGATCAAGTTAGCGATATCAATAATAACTTTGTCGCAGCCAGTAACTTGGGGAGCTTTAATGTCAATATTCCCAACCCCCCTATAAATGGCACTCCTGGCGCTGATAACTTAAGCGGAACTGCCAATCCAGATACCATCAATGGATTGGCCGGCAACGACACCCTCAATGGATTGGCCGGCAACGACACCATAGATGGTGGCGATGATAATGATCGTTTAGACGGAGGACTCGGAGCCGACCAACTTACAGGCGGATTGGGTAACGATATTTACCTTGTGGATAATACCGGAGATGTCGTCAGTGAACTTCCAGCTCAAGGAACCGACAGGGTGCAATCAGGCATCACCTACACCTTACCTGCTGATGTTGAAAACCTGACTTTAACAGGCACCGCACTGATTAACGGCACCGGAAATCCTGTAGCCAACGTCATCACCGGCAACGCCGCTAATAATACCCTCAATGGATTGGCCGGCAACGACAACCTCAACGGGGCTGCTGGAAACGACACCCTTAATGGTAACGAGGATAATGATCGTTTAAACGGAGGACCCGGAGCCGACCAACTTACAGGCGAATTGGGTAACGATATTTACGTTGTGGATAATGCCGGAGATGTCGTCACTGAACTTCCAGCTCAAGGAACAGACTTGGTGCAATCTGGCGTCACCTACACCTTACCTGCTGATGTTGAAAACCTCACTTTAACAGGCACCGCACTGATTAACGGCACCGGAAATACTCTAGCCAACACTATCATCGGCAACGCCGCTAATAATACCCTCAATGGCGGTACCGGAGCCGACCAACTTAGAGGCGGATTGGGTAACGATATCTACGTTGTGGATAATGCAGGAGTTGTCGTCACTGAACTTGCAGCTCAAGGAACCGACGAGGTGCGCTCAACGGTCAGCTACACCTTAACTGGAAATGTTGAAAACCTCCGTTTAGAAGGCACCGCACTGATTAACGGCACCGGAAATACTTTACCCAACACTATCATCGGCAACACTGCTAATAATACGCTCAATGGCAGTACCGGAGCCGACCAACTTACAGGCGGATTGGGTAACGATATCTACGTTGTGGATAATGTAGGAGATGTCGTCACTGAACTTGCAGGTCAAGGAACCGACGAGGTGCGCTCAACCGTCAGCCACACCTTAGCTGCAAATGTTGAAACCCTCCGTTTAACAGGCACCGCACTGATTAACGGCACCGGAAATACTTTACCCAACACTATTATTGGCAACACCGCTAATAATACGCTCAACGGGGGGGGCGCTCAAGATATTTTGACGGGTAGTACGGGTGCAGATACTTTCCTCTTCCAGTTTGGACAATCCTCTGTATCTGCCAGGGATAGCGTTAGCGACTTTGCCATCGGCACTGATAAGATCGACTTGTTGACCCAAGGTGGATCTGCAATGAATGCTCCTACTAGCTTTAGCCGTGCTGCCAATAATAGCACTGCCACCACTTTACAGCTTCTGGTACCTCAAGTATTTACCGACGCTAATGGAGGATTAGCCGGAAACCAAGCTCTAGGAATTAATAGCGCTGCTGTAGTTGTGGCTACAAATGCCTCGATCGCCGGTAATTACCTTGTGATTAATGATGCTACTGCTGGTTTTCAGGCGGGTAACGATTTAGTGATCAAATTAACAACCACCGGGACGTTACCCCCTGCGGGCTCTATTCCCGTTACCAATTTCTTTATCTAACCACAACCTCAAGGATTGGCGCTGCATAATCGAAGGATGAGCTGTGAATCCAAATCGTAAAAATTAGCGAAGTAACCGGGTTTTTGAGAAAGTCCGACAGGGTATTAATACCCTGTCGGACTTTATTTGTATAGGATTGGTTTCAACCCAGATTCCACACCCTGGGGTATCACACAAGTCACGGTTTGGCCGTGATATAAAGTCCGCGCACAACATACTCAAAGCATTTACAAAATATTCAGGGCTAACTTTTCAAGTTTACAAAACTAAACCAACAGTCTGCCAACAGTAAATCCCGACACCTACAGCGTCCTGCACGACCAAGTGCTCAGCGTAGCAGTTCCAGGAGTTTTAGGCAACGACTCCGACATCGACTTAGATCTGCTGGTTCCCGTCGTAGTTACAGGCCCAAGCAACGGTACGATCGCGTTTAATCCCCTCGGTGACTTCACTTATACTCCTCAAGCTGGCTTTGTAGGGACTGATACCTTCACCTACAGCGTTAGCGACGGGGCTGCGACTGTCCCCGCGACGGTGAGTATCAACGTTACCAACAGTCTGCCAACAGTAAATCCCGACACCTACAGCGTCCTGCACGACCAAGTGCTCAGCGTAGCAGTTCCAGGAGTTTTAGGCAACGACTCCGACATCGACTTAGATCTGCTGGTTCCCGTCGTAGTTACAGGCCCAAGCAACGGTACGATCGCGTTTAATCCCCTCGGTGACTTCACTTATACTCCTCAAGCTGGCTTTGTAGGGACTGATACCTTCACCTACAGCGTTAGCGACGGGGCTGCGACTGTCCCCGCGAGGGTGAACATCAACGTTACCAACAGTCTGCCAACAGTAAATCCCGACACCTACAGCGTCCTGCACGACCAAGTGCTCAGCGTAGCAGTTCCAGGAGTTTTAGGCAACGACTCCGACATCGACTTAGATCTGCTGGTTCCCGTCGTAGTTACAGGCCCAAGCAACGGTACGATCGCGTTTAATCCCCTCGGTGACTTCACTTATACTCCTCAAGCTGGCTTTGTAGGGACTGATACCTTCACCTACAGCGTTAGCGACGGGGCTGCGACTGTCCCCGCGAGGGTGAACATCAACGTTACCAACAATCCGCCGCAGCCGCAGCCGGATACCTATAGCACCAGTGCCGGAAAAGCCCTCAGCGTAACAGTGCCGGGAGTTTTAGCCAACGACTCCGACGTAGATTTAGACACGCTGACTGCTGCGGTGGCCGCAAATCCGACGCAAGGGTCGATCGCCCTCAACAAAGACGGTTCTTTCACTTATACTCCTAACGCTGGCTTTTCTGGAACAGACACCTTTACCTACACAGTCAGCGACGGAATAGTTAGCTCTGAAGCGGCTACCGTGACTGTCAGCGTCAACAATAACCCGCCTGTGGCGAATTCTGACAGCTATACTACTGCTTTTAATACGCCCCTCAACGTGACGGGTTTGGGAGTCTTAATCAACGATACAGACCCGGAAAACGACCCGCTGACGGCGATTCTGGTGACAAATCCGACTACAGGGTCGATCGCCCTCAACCAAGACGGTTCCTTCAGTTACACTCCGAATGCTGGTTTTGCAGGGACAGACTCTTTTACCTACAAAGCTAATGACGGGAAAGCTGATTCTGCGATCGTCACCGCAAGCATTCTTGTAAATACCCCTCCAACTCCGACTCCAACTCCCACGGAAACTCCGACTCCAACTCCCACGGAAACTCCGACTCCGACTCCCACGGGAACTCCCACTCCGACTCCCACGGGAACTCCCACTCCGACTCCCACGGGAACTCCGACTCCGACTCCCACGGGAACTCCAACTCCGACTCCTGCAGGAACTCCAACTCCGACACCTACGGGAACTCCAACTCCAACTCCGACTCCTGCGGGAACTCCAACTCCGACACCTACGGGAACTCCAACTCCAACTCCGACTCCGACTCCTGCGGGAACTCCAACTCCGACTCCCACGGGAACTCCAACTCCGACACCTACGGGAACTCCAACTCCGACACCTACGGGAACTCCAACTCCAACTCCGACTCCTGCGGGAACTCCAACTCCGACTCCCACGGGAACTCCGACTCCGACTCCGACTCCGACGGAAACTCCGACGCCGACTCCGACGGAAACTCCGACTCCGACTCCCACGGGAACTCCAACTCCGACACCTACGGGAACTCCAACTCCGACTCCTGCGGGAACTCCAACTCCGACTCCCACGGGAACTCCAACTCCAACTCCCACGGAAACTCCAACTCCAACTCCGACTCCCACGGGAACTCCAACTCCGACTCCAACGGAAACTCCAACTCCGACTCCCACGGGAACTCCAACTCCGACTTCCACGGGAACTCCGACGCCGACTACAACGGGAACTCCAACTCCCACGGGAACTCCAACTCCCACGGGGACTCCAACTCCCACGGGGACTCCAACTCCCACGGGAACTCCAACTCCCACGGGAACTCCGACTCCTGCGGGAACTCCGACTCCTGCGGGAACTCCTGTTGACTCTGACAGCGTTGGTGGCGGCGATGCCGATTGCATTTGCGAACAGATTACCCTACCCGCGATCGGTTCGATTCCGGGTCCGAATTCAGTCGATCGCACTTTCAATGGCACTGACGGCAGCGACTTCCTCACCGGCAGCAATCTCAACGACGTTATCAGCGGTTTCAACGGCGATGACATTCTGCTGGGCGAACAAGGCAACGACAATATTTACGGAGGACGGCCCAGCAATATCCCCCTTGGCCCGAATGCAGACAGAGACTTGCTGTTTGGTGGCCGTGGCAATGATTACCTCAACGGCCAGGCCGGCAACGATCTCATTTTTGCGGGTAAGGGCGATGATGTGGCGATCGGCGGCAAAGACGATGACTTGATTTGGGGCGACAAAGGCAATGACACTCTGGTTGGGGATCAGGGTAACGACTGCTTGTTTGGAGGCAGTTTTGACCCGTCTAGCCCTGACTCGAATGGACGCGATTTGCTGTTTGGCGGTGCTGGCAACGACTTCTTGAATGGGGGAGATGCTGCGGACACTCTAAGCGGCGGCGAGGGCAATGATACTGTTTACGGCGGCAAGGGCAATGATGTTGTGGTGGGGGGTACTGGCAACGATCTGCTGTTGGGCGATCGCGGCAGTGATAGCATTTGTGGTGGCGACGGGGACGATACTATTTTAGGAGACAGTGCGATCGACTTTAACGGCGAGCCTGATTCCCTGTGCGGCGGTGCTGGCAATGATTTGATGTTTGGCAACGGCGCTAGTGACAAGCTATGCGGCGATGAGGGCAACGATACTCTCTATGGCGGGAAAGGTGACGATTGTCTGATTGGGGGTTTGGGCAATGATATTCTCAGCGGCGGAATTGGGCGCGATCGCTTTGTTTTAACAGCAGGTAAAGGCAGCGCTCTCATTACTGATTTCACAAAAGGTGAAGATTTGTTTGTGTTAGCGGGCGGTCTAACTTTTGCTCAACTTAGTATTACCCAAAACGCTAATGCAGCTTTCATCAGGATTGGTGAGAACGGTCAACTGTTGGCTGCTTTGAAGGGAGTGCAAGCTAATGCGATCGATCTGAATGATTGGGCAATACGGTTCAGTTAAGGCTAAAATAGGTAGGGTGTCCAAAAAGGGAGAGCAAGTAAGGTGCATCTCAAAGAATTCTCATTAGTATCTCCCAAAAT
>NZ_JAUBUG010000124.1:0-8822 GCF_036705345.1 Microcoleus sp. B3-D2 | reverse complement strand
CTTGCACTTTATTCTCGCTCGCGCGCTCGAAACCTTTCGCGACGCAATATGCACTCGATTATTCAGCAAGCCCTAAGAAGATACCCCGAATTCAGAACCCTCAACAACACAGAAATTGACGACACGGCAGTGCCGTGTCTCTACCCCAAAACGTCGTAGCACGGGCGAGGGCCCGACGCCATCCCCCACTCCGATTTAACCATCGCCCAATTTGTAGGGACGCGGCACTGCCGTGTCCTGACTGTGGGTAATATCTGAAGAACTCATTTATTAACATCAGAAAGTTGGCAAAGCATCAAGCCAAACCACTGATTTGGATCTGTCCAAACCTGCACAGGCATTAAACCGCGCTGCGAAAGTTCTTTTTTTACAGTATTGAGATTAAACTTGCGCGATATTTCGCTGCGGATAGTTTCTCCCGCTGCAAATTCAACCGTTAAATTGAGAGAACGCAACTGCACTGTTTGCGTTTTTTTACTTTTTAAGTGCATTTCAATTTGACATTCCTCTTGATTGTAAAAAGCCCAATGCTCGAACTGTGCTAAATCAAAATTTCCCTCAAATTTTCGATTTAAATGCCGCAGCATATTCAAGTTAAATGCCGCCGTCACTCCTTGACTGTCATCGTAGGCAGGCTCTAAAATATCTTTAGATTTGTCCAAGTCAATTCCCAGCAAAAAATACTCTCCCGGCTGCAATGCACCGACAATTTGCGAAAAGAACAAATCGCATTCTTGAGCGTTGAGATTGCCGAGGGTACTGCCTAGAAAGCAAATCATTCGGGTTGGCAACGGCGACGGTGCAATTTTAGCTAAGGCTAATTCGTATGTGCTGACAAGTCCGTGAATCTGGAGCGACGGATAATCTGCCAACAGTTGACAAGCGCTGCTTTCTAGGATAGTAGGACTGATGTCGATCGGCAAATAATGCAGGGGATACTCCAGTTGACTGTAAGCATCAAGGAGAATCCGAGTTTTTGTGGAACTGCCGCTGCCGAGTTCGACGATTTCGCAGGGGCCAGTTAAATTTGCGATCGCCCCCGCGCACTCCTGCAAAATAGCCGTTTCAGTGCGTGTCAGGTAGTATTCCGGCAACTGGCAAATCAACTCGAACAGGTTTGAGCCGCGATCGTCGTAGAAATACTTTGGAGGCAGGCATTTGGGGGTTTGAGTCAACGCGCTAACTACATCGCTGCCAGCATTGATTTGTGCTGGTGTCGGCGCCGCAGCGCTCACCAGTCGCTCTAAGTGCAGCCGCTTTTCTTTCGTTGAGGCTGAGTTTGTCGTGTCGGAGAGTCTTGGGGATTTCATAAAGTAATTTTTAGATGCACATATCGGTATAGCACGCAGCCGCGTTGCCAAATATCGCGCTCAAGTCAGATTTTTCATGCCGCTCTCGGTTCTGTATTTTCTCACCGGATGGCGATCGCATCCACAATTAAAACTTAAATTTTATACACAAAATTTATTGAATACTTAACCAAACTTGTTTTCTTTGAGCTTGTTACATGGAAAAAAGTTGGGCATTTCACAAACAATTTTTTTTCCCAATTCCCTCTCCAGCCATTTATCTGATGTTGATCAAAAAAGCTTTATAATACCAGTATTAAGGAATTTGTTCATCTGAAAAGTCCGATGAATAAATTCCTCACTATGAACAAACTTGATGGTAATTATAATTACCTAGCGAACTACTTAGCGCAGCGAAAACCCGCAATAATTTGCCGCACGCCCGGATAGTACCAATTCCGAAAGGTCGATCGCAGTGCCTGCGGAAAAGTCGCCCAACTCCCGCCTTTCAAAACCCGGTGTTCTCCATCAAAATAAACTTGAGAATAGCCCCTGTAAGGATAACTTTCAAATCCCGGATAGGCGTCAAAAGTTGAAGCAGTCCACTCCCAAACATTCCCCAACATATCATAGCAGCCGATCGCACTTGCTCCTTTGGGGAAGGCATCAACTGGCGAGGTATTGGCAATATTATTGCCGTGATTGCACAGGCTGCCGTTTGGCGGTTCTTCTCCCCAAGGATAGATGCGATATGTTTGATTTGTGGCATCCCAACTCGCAGCTTTTTCCCATTCTGCTTCCGATGGCAAACGCTTGCCAACAAAGTTGCAGTAAGCTTCGGCTTCGTACCAACTCACGCCGCAGACTGGATGGTTGTTGAAAGCTGGATTTTCTGACCAGTAAAGCGGTTGAGAGACGGCTTCGCCTTGCAGCCATTTCCAGCCGTCCGCTGACCACCAATCAGGGTTTTGATAGCCGCCGGATTCCATGAAATCTCGGTATTGACGGCAAGTGACGGGATAGCGATCGATCGAGTATGCTTCTAAATAACACAGGTGGCGCGATCGCTCGTTATCCAAAGCCTCAGCAGCATCGCTTCCCATGTAAAATTCCCCGCCCGGAATTTCAATCGCTGAATTGGGAATTGGGCATGGGGCATGGGGCATGGGGCATGGGGCATGGGGCATTAATATCCCTTCTTCCTTCTTCCTTCTTCCTTCTTCTTTCTTCCTTCTTCCTTCTTCCTTCTTCCTTCTTCCTTCTTCCTTCTTCCTTTGCATTTGCAACACGAAAGCAACTGTTTCGCAGTGCTGGCTTTCGTGCTGAATAATAAACCGCCAGAGACGTTCTTGCTCGTCGATCGGCGCTACTTCCAAATAATCTAACACCTTTTTTCTCACCGCGTCCAGATATAATTCAACTTCAGGTAACGTCGGCAGAAAAACCCGTTGTTTTTTCGGCAAAATATCAGCAGCAAACAGTTGGTGATACTTAGGAAAGACAGGTTCCAAGCCAGCGCACCGTTGCAACAGCCACAAATCTTCAGTATAAGCAATGTGACCTAAGTGCCAGCCAACCGGACTGAAATCAGGATGAGCTTGACGGCAAAAAGTATCATAATCGATGTCTGCAAATAGCTTGAAAGTGCCGCGGCGACACTGCTGCAAATCGCGATAAATTGCCTCTCTACAAGATTGGATAGATTTCGATATCACGATCTACTCCGGTACTGATAATGCTCTGGACTGGGCACGAGTGCCAATTGCCAGCAAATAAAGGTTCAGAAGCAATGATGACAGAATTTGGGAAATTTAAATCGTCCCGCAGCCAATAGAGGGAAGGAGGGGTTTTTTGGGCAGCAAAGCGAGAGGCAACGAGCTGGTGTCCGTCGCTGATAATTATATTAGCTGAAAATTCTACTTGGTGAAAGTTTGCTAGCTCTGCCAAAATTTTCAGCGAGTTTCGCAAAGCAGCTTCTAGAGTCACATTGGCGGCTGTCAATTCATTGACAAACAAACTGAAGATATGCTCTGAATCTGTAGTGCCGTTAATTGATTGATAAATGGTATCGCTAAGTCGATCGCGAATTGGTCTGTAAAGAGTTTGCCGAAAATTCTTCACGAAGCCGTTGTGTACGAACAGCAGGCGATCGTTCTGAAACGGCTGACAGTTGCTCAAATCTACAGCTTGTCCTGAAGTTGCACTGCGAACGTATCCGATCGCGCATCCAGATTCAACGTATCGACTGATACTCGGAAGGTTAATGTCGCTCCAAATTGGCTGTACATTTTTATATGTAAACGGATCAGTATCTAAGTGCGGGTGATACCAACCAAGACCAAAACCGTCAGCATTGAGTACACCAGAAGTCATTTCGCGGGGAGCGTAACTCTGCACAATTAGGGAATGTTCCGGCTTGTACAGAATAGCATCGAGTAAAATCGGCTCCCCGAGGTAGCCAAGCAAACGGCACATAAAATTTTTGCAGCAATGTGATTAGCATTGTAAGTCATTAGCCGAAAAATTGCCCGAGCGGGCATCTTCAGCGCTGGGAGCAAGGTTTTTTGTAGCCCGCTGCCAGCATCGCAGTACAAACGATACAGTTAAGGTAGAACCCCTGCAGCAAAAGGAGACTCTTGAATGTTCCTCGACGAACTCATCCCAATGGCCCAAGAATTGATCCAACAGCCGATCGCCTTCGCGGGCGGATTTTTATCTGGCCTGCTTCGACTCAACCTTCACGAAGATCCCGTTAAAAGCTGGATCGACGAGCAAGCTGGTTCAACTTCCTACACTACTCCCCCAGCCGAACCCACCAACGGTAAAAGCACGGGGCCTCAGTCAATCTCGATCGACTAAGGAAAAGCAGTAACATCCTCCCAACGCCAAACTGCTTACAGTTATGGCGTGGGCTTCCAAACTTCACAGTTTGGCTTTTCGCGTTTTTCCCTTACGGGATTTCCCCACTTGGCTAGACTTAATTTCTCAGTGCCCGCTAGAAAGTCTGCACAGACACTTTCGATTCCCGCATAGCCTTTCTCAGATAGATAAAGTACAATAACAGCAGTGTGTAAACCAGTTCCAAATATCTTGCTTAGAAAGTTGACCTTAGAAAGTTGACGGAATGCAAACTCTATCGCCTTTTCTAATTATTAATAATTTGTTGGGTCAATAAAACTGAAAACATTTTTAAGTTTTGATCGTATTTTTTTAGGGTTATGATCAATCGGGGTAAGGGGGCGACAAGTATATTACTTTCGCCCTTTTTCTTGATTACTTTCTTTACTTATTTTGTCTATTTCTATGACCCTCCTCCCTCGCTACCCAAGCATTTTTCCCTAGTTATGGTTGGTTTTCGGAGCATAATAGCCTCAAATGTAATTGTATCCTTTTACGTCTTCAACTTAGTTATATTATAACTAAGTTGATTGTTATATAAAGTGGTAGAAAAAAATATTTTCACAGGTTTGTTCTTTTATTTTTACCCATTGAACTTTGTCTTGAGATAGTTAAGAATGAAGTTATTCAATAGTTGAATTCTTTTTATTTGCCCTCGGCGCTAAAATTAGCAGTTGTTCTGCCTTAATTTTGCACGATCGCATAAATTAGCTCGCTGAGCAATATTTTTGGTTTTAGGAGCCGGTTTAAGTAATTTTGTTACAAAACTGAGAACTCCCAAAAAACAGTTAGGTATGAATTTTTGTGAGATTGCTTCCGTAATGATAAACATCGATACTTTCTTGTCAAAAATCAAGATAATCAGCTTTCATTGCTAGTAATGTATGATGTTTTCGATGCTTGGCAAACAAACGTGCTGTGAGTGGAGGGGGCGTCTCCTCCACTTATGGTGATGCTGTGACTCTTGAGCGAATTATAATTCATTTATCTTATATTTTATATTTGACCGTTATAAATTAGTCAACAATATGATACCTCATCTGCCTCACAAAGGCTTTATCTCTGAACTCCAAACTTAATTATAATCTTACCAATTTTTATAATTGGCGTGGGCAGGCTTGGTTTGTGTAAAGCCAGGTTTTAAGCTGTAGACTAAAGGGGTTTATAAAAATGAATTCAGCATGATGACAACCAAAAAGCTACCGTAACTGCGTCGTCACCCAAAATCGATAGCGACTTTCAGGATCGGGAGTTACCGCTCAATTAATTACTAATTTTAAAAGGTAAAATCTCAAAGGTAAAATCCTAATAGGTACTTGCTCTACCGGAGAAAAGGTATAATATACAAGATATGTTGAGGATGGCAGCGAGGATAACTGTAGTAGAAGGAAGCAGAAATAGTATGTTGAGAAAAATGAATTTACAAACCAGACTTATCGGCGCATTTCTGATTATGGGACTTTTAGTATTTTTAGTTGGCTGGGTAGGAGGGAACTCAACATCTAATCTCAGTCAACACATAGATACTATAGGTAAAAATAATTTACCGAGTATTGAAGCATTATGGAAAATTAACGAGGGACAAACCCAAATTGAGTCATCCGAGAGAGCGCTAATTAATCCGGCACTCAGTCAAGCAGAAAGGCAAGATGCCTTAAACAGAATGGACAAGGCTTGGCAGCAGATTCAAGATGGGTTTAAAGCATACGAAGCCACTCCACGTACCGCAGATGAAAACGCACTATATCAACAAATGCTTAAGTATTGGGAGAAGTGGAAGCAGGAAGATCGAGAACTCCTGCGAATTAATCAAGAATTTGAGAAAGTGGGAATTTTGGATCCTTTGGGCTTGCAGCTAAACCTAATTAATCAGGGTAAAACTAAGTCGCCCGAAATGGCAAGAGCCAAGACAGCTAGTAACCTCTTGAATCAACTTAGTCAGCAATCTAAGGTAATTCGCCTTAAATTTATAAATTCAGAAAAAGCCACTTTAGCAGTAGTGGACTCCAATAGAAAGCAAGCGGACGACGCTTATAAAAGCGCAGAAAATGATATTAGGAATACTCAAGTAGCTGTATTATTGGCTATGACAGTTGGACCGCTAACAGCGATTAGTTTAGGAATAGCTTTAAGCATAGCGATCGCCAAACCTTTAGATAAAGCGCTGAAAGGTATTATTAATATGATTGTCAGTTCTTCTACCGAGATCGCTGCTACAATTGAGCAACAGGAACGTATTGCTGTACAACAAGCTGCTTCTGTTAATCAAACAACTACCACAATGGATGAATTGGGTGCATCATCGAGGCAATCAGCTATGCAAGCCGAGTCAGCCCTTGAGAATGCGAGTAATGTCTTAAACATGGCAGCAGAAGGCAGTAAAGTGGTGCATAAAACCCAGCAGGGAATGTTGAGTTTGACGGAAAAAGTCGGAGCTATCGCCGAGCAAGTTTTACATTTGAGCCAGCAAACCAATCAGATTGCTAATATTACCAATTTAGTCAGCGATTTGGCTAATCAAACTAATATGCTGGCAATTAACGCTACAGTGGAAGCAGTACGCAGCGGAGAACAAGGGAAGGGATTTGGGGTGGTGGCAAGGGAAATTCGCCGACTCGCAGATGAAAGCAAAAAATCGTCGGCTCAGATTAATGATTTAGTAAACGATATTAAGAATGCCATTAATAAGACAGTGACGGTAACAGATGAGGGCAAAAAAACTTTAGATAATAGTCTGAAATTGACTGCAGGTACGGCGGATAATTTTAACAATGTCGCTAATGCTATTAACAGTGTTGTTGTCAGCAGTCAGCAAATTTATCTGAATACTAAACAGCAGGCGATCGCTATTGAGCAAGTGGTAGATGCGATGAATCTTCTGAATAAAGGAGCAACGGAAACAGCCAGCGGTATTACCCAAAGTCGAATTGGCACTCAAACACTTAACAAAGCTGCTTTAAATCTCACATCCTTAGTTTAATTGAGAAAAGTAATATCCTAAACTGGGGATTAAAGAGATGGAGAGAAAATTAGTCCCATTCCTCATTTCCAATTTGCAATTCCAAATTTTGCCCAAGGATTGAAGGTGACATCTCCCCGTTTAGGAAAGGGCTGGGGAGAGGTGAAGTAGGTTTCCTCAAAGGGCTGTCTAGATGTGTATAGCCATTCTCAAGTGAATGAGGTACAGATTTAAATTGTAGATTAAAGAATGGAAGAAGTGGGGAATTGGTAATTAACTGCCAAGTACCTTACGAAAGTTGAGAACCGCTATATGAACGCTCGCGATCCAAAGCAACCTAATATATTAGACCTTGTTAGTGGCTTTGTTTCCGAAGATCCTTGGTGATTAGTCGCCCACCCATCAGTGATCTGATTAAAATCAAATATTGTTCAGGGGTAGGAGTCCTCGCCACCCCAAAACTCATATTCTCACTCATCCGCAGGGCGAGTGAGGATATGAGTTTTGATTAAGCTAACTATTGCAGCCAGTACCAAGGGTGGGTCAGTGCGGCAAACCCTTTTAGTCAAAGTCGATTGCCCAGTTGTATGGTAGATAGCACTTGACAGTTAAATTAACAGGTTATTATGTATAGCACAACAAGTTCAGTTCGATCGACATGACTATCTACATTGGAAATCTGTCTTACCGCGCCACCGAAGAAGACCTGACAGCAGTATTTGCAGAATACGGCACAGTGAAGCGAGTTGTCTTGCCTACCGACAGGGAAACCGGTCGGATGCGCGGTTTTGCATTTGTTGAGATGATGGAGGATGCCCAAGAAGACGCTGCAATTGCCGAATTAGACGGTGCAGAGTGGATGGGCCGCCCCTTGCGAGTGAACAAAGCTAAACCGAAAGAAGAGGGAAATCGAGGCGCAGGTATCAAGAGAAACGACGGATATTAGTCCGCGATGCGGCGGTTGACATCCTCTCGAAACCCACCTGATGCACCAGTACGCCACTAGCGCCGAATTGCAAGCAGCAGTTGATTTTGGGGATGCAATGTCAAATCCGCTGCACAAAAATATCGCTTCTTTATGGGCTGCACTTGATTCTTGACACTCCCCGACTATCAAGGTGCGAGGATTCTTAATTCAGCGACTAACCTTTAAGTGTTGCGTCCTTTCGGCAATATTCAGACCTTTTAACCGTAGAAAACTACCAATTAACGAGCCTGATTCGCAGCCACCCCAGCGGGTCTATCTCCAAAAGCGTACTAGGATATTTACCTAGAGTTTGGGTATGCCCTACCCTACTTAACAATCCTAAAAGAATAGTTGGTTTTAACTGGTTTAAGGTTTAATTCAACCTCTAGCTGTTTAAAGAGTTTTCGCTGCTCTGCGTCCCCCGGTTTATACCTAAAAGTGTGTCTTAACTGTTTCACGATGGTAAAGGAATTCAACCTTGACTTTTATAGTCAATCACAAATATAGGAACTTACTGGACTTTTTGAAAGAAGTTTTAAGAAATTAAAGCCGTCCTAGAAGGACAGGGTTTCAAACCCAAGTTTTTGATAACTTTTTGAGAAAGACAGAATTTATGCACGCTAGTCTAGAAACTTGGAGTTTAGACTAAGCACAAATTGACTCAGCATGAGCTGAGTGGAAAAAATGGTTAATCAGCGAGAGAGTTCTC